>NZ_JBCODG010000030.1:0-12020 GCF_040928965.1 Bacteroides sp. 2201st1_D9_2201SCRN_220225
TTGACAAACTTTTCAAAGAACTCATTTTATTTACTGCCAGAGCCGCTTAGGCGTGGCGAATTTTTAACGAATTATTGAGTATGAATATCGCTCTTTATCTCTTCAAGATCGGGAAGCTCAATCCCCCCAAGATTCTCACCTCCGGAAGAACCTGCCTCTACAATGAACTGTCCCGTTATCTTATTTCCTTTCGGTGACAACACGGTCACTTCCTTACCAGCCATAGAATAATCATCAATCCCAGCATATTGTTTGATGCTGGGCGCATCGTCACCCACCGTGGATAGTATAATGACATGCTGCCGGTCTTTATCCATTTTATTGCCTACCGTGACAATGGTATCCCCCGATTGGGGCGTCATGCTTCCGGGGGCACAGTCTTCGATGGAAAGGTCTATATAATCATCGCCAATAGCGACTACACGTCGCCAGTAAAACTGATTAACAACGTTCTCATGCACACCTTCCTCAATATTAAATTCACGGCATTGCCCCAAATCATCAACGGCGAATTTATTAGCTATGGTTTTCTCACCGTCCGTAGCCTTGAAATAGCAACGGTATACACCCGCCGGAACGGTTAAGGTTACGGGAACCTGCAAAATATCCCCTTCCGAATCAACCAGTACATCGCCGGTTGAGTCAACCAATTCTTCGTAATACGTAGAAGCAGTTTCCACCTTGATACACTCCATACTTGCAGGTGACAGGACTATCTGACCGCCTACATGGGACAAGTCGTGTATTTCAAGTATGTCAAAAACCGCTTTAAGGCGAATATAAGCTTCGTCCACTTCAAGGTATGAACGTCCGGTAGCAGGGTCTGTCTTAATGAGGTGACCGCTGCCGAACGCGCCGGAAGTAAAGTCTTGCGAACGGATGTCATCCGAGACAAGTCCGCCCAGTAGCTTTATGAGATATTTTGTCTCATCTGGATATTTCTTACTCAAATGCTCCGCCCGCGATCGCAGTGCGGAAAACACATTATACTCGCTCGGTTCCCGTCCGTCCCATGACTTCAGAATGTCAACCACCGTACGGTTAAGTGTTTCTCCAACCACATATTGCAAACTGCTCAATCCGTCATCAACGCTCTTCTTCCAGCCTTTACCCACTTGGTTGGTACATTCTATCGTGGCAACACTCAGGTTGTCCAACTTACGTGTCACCTTCGTCATACGGCTGTCCCGATACCCGGTACCGGGAAAATATTCGTCACTCAGCAGACGGACGGACTGGCCTAATATCAAGGGAACCGCATTACGGTCTATATAGGTATAGTCCGTATCACCGCCATACTTGGAGATATCCTCGCTATACCTGGCAAGAAAATCATCCACGGCGGCCTTGAAATCTTTCTCCGCCTGTACCTCATATTCCACCGGCATGCGGAAGTTCCAGGGGATATACTTATTTCCAACGCGGGGAATAAGGTTACCACCCGGTATCTGCCTGTCTTCGTCGGGATAGGTATTGATGATTTCCCACTCTTTCGTTGCGGAGTTATAGTTAGCCTCGAAGTCACGTCCGGCAAGGTCGCCCGTCTGGAAAGAGACGTGTTTCACCAGCCCGGCAATTTCATTTTTGCAAGGGTCAAACTGCATGCCACTATCCTTGAAGTAGTAAATGGTGAATGGCTTGCCGTCATCCCCTTTCTTCTCTTCGGTACGCACGATGGAAACCGTACCCGTATAGTGCGGATAAATCTCCGCGAACGCCTCAGACTCCACATGTTCGTACAAACCGTAATTTGTATTCCGGTCTACATACTTGGCATGGTCAGGAAGCTGAAGACGGGAGAAACCATATCTACTGCGGTCTATATTCTTGGTACTTCCCAAGGGTATAAGCCGAGTAAAGAACTTCACATCACCACTATTTTCCGACTGTACCAATGAGGTGAACCCCTTCATATATCCCAGTTTCACACGCTCACCGCGTTCACAACGGCAAAGGTTCATGTAAAAGCCATCCGCCCACCATTCTGTTCCGAAGGCTTCCGATATTTTTGAAAGAGCGTCCCAACAATAAGTATTGCTATATTCGATGGTCTCGTTCGGAGCGTCAATCACATCACCAATACTCCAACGGTTCTCACCGTAGATGCGGTTCATGTTCTCCACCCATTTTTGCAGATGTTCCCTTGGACTGCCGTCCAGCGAGAACTGCGGTTCATACTGCCCGTCCGCCAAGTTCAGATACATTACCTGCTCTGCATCGTGCACGGGGGCATAGAATTTCACAGAATAGTCATACGTCTGCCGGTTCTTTTGCTTGGGTTTGTATTCCTTCTTGACGGAAAACTTGATGCCTTCCAACATCACATAGTCGTTCACATCCAGCTGAACAAAAAAAGGATGAGTGAAAGATGCAGATACAGCATTCTCCGTCATCAATTCATCGTTCCAAGTGGATGAGGAAGAAGTGTTGACAGTCAGTTTCAACTTCCCGGATTGGTTGTAGATTTTCAACTTCATTCAAACAGCGTTTAATCGTTATTTAAAGGGTCTATATCCTGGCAGGGATTAGGCTCTCTGAACTTCAATTTCAGCTTACCGAATACTCCGCCATTGGTTTTGAAAGGGGTTACCATCTTAGGAGTCACTTTTCCTTTATAGTACATCCTATAAGTGGTTCCAAGCTCCGGCAGGAAGAATACCAGCCATCCGCTTTTCAAGAAAGCACGAAACGCGATATACTTGCGATACCACTCATCCGTCGTCTCCGTGAGAATGCCGAATTGCAATGTTACATCCCTGGCCTCATAATGCGACACCGGCAAAGCATCCGGCAATCGCTCGCCGTTCTCCTCCTGAAAAGAGACGGCGGTATAAGGTTTGAAGGCAGAGTCTTCAAGCAAGGCGTCGTAGTTGGTATGACTGCTTGCGTTGTCCTCTGCCAGGAAAGCGCTGTATTCCTTGTATATATCCACACCGTTAATAGTGAGCAGTCCCTCCAGTATCTTCATATCATTTCATTTTTACTCCGTCACGTTCCATTTTCTCTATAGCCTCGGCAATATCTTCCAGATACTTGCAGAAAGCGGTATTCTCGGCAATCGTATTGAGGATGCCGATGGCTTCGTAAGCATACTGCGATATATCCGTCATCTTATCATCCATGCTGATAACGTGTATCTGCAGGGAGGTGGCAATGCCTTCAATCTTTCCGGCGGTCTCTTCGGTTATCGTGGTAACGGCGCCGGCACGGCCGGACTGTGAAGAACCGCTACTGTAGGAACTCCACCCCATAGCTTCCGCCAGTTTATTGCGTTCCTCCAGCATTGAATCAGATAATGATTGCTGCATATTGCGAAGAGACGCTACCTCACGTTCAGTATACACACCGTCTTCACCGGCTTTTGCCCAACTATCATAGAGGGCCTTGATGCGGGAAGCATAGTTTTTCTCCATCAGAGAGTTCAGGATGGACTTCCGCAGATGCTTTTCAAAGTTCTCCGAGAAATCCGCATTGCTGCTATCCATATTAGAAAGCAGGCTGAGATAACTATCCTTAAAACTGTCGAAAGAAATACCGTTCAGCCGTTCCTTGACGGACTCCATTATCTCTATTTCCGCTTCACCGTATTCTATAATCTTATCCAGATAGCCACGGAAGTCACCGTCCATCACCGACCACAGTCCGGTATAGTTGGTTTTAATCCACTCCAACTGCTTACCGGTCATGTTCAGCATGTCATTCATGCCATTGAACTGCGCATTGCCAAGGCCGGCATCCTCCAGCCCCTTGACCACATCACCATTGACATTCTGCCAGTTCTTGCCTTCATATTTGACGCTACCTTTCCACATGCGGTAACCAAGGGAGTGAGAGCCCGCTGAGGAACCGGCTGACAACCGGGAGTTACCCAATCGCTTCGTAACCTCTTTCTCTGTATTCAGAAGACTCAGAGCTTCAGTACCGGCGGCAGTTGCTTCAGCACCGTAGGACTCTTTAATATAGGCTTTCTTCTTGTTGAGAAGTTGATCCCAAACATCCATCAGGACTTCATACTTCTTCACCATTTCGTTATATCCCGAATAGTCTGCGGTATTAAACAGCTTGATTGTGCCACCGAGAGAAACGATGGATTTAACAGCTCCTTTGATGGTTTGCAAACCACCTGTGAGTATAGACATCGGCTTAGTTATATCTATCTGTGACAGACCCTCCAGCATTTCATTCATGCCTGTCATCGTGCCGGATAGCCATTCCGGAGTCTTGATACCGAGTTCGTTCATGATGCCCAGCACACCGTCCGCCACCTGGGCATACTCTTTCATCTTGTCCACACCTGCACGCAGGGAGTCGGTAGCTTCCGCCTGCGCTTTGCGCTTGGCCGCTTCGGCACTGTCCAGCTTAGCTTTCGCATCAGCCTTTTCCTTTTCCGTACCGTCAGCCAGCACCTTGTTATATTCCTTGCGGGCTTCCGTCGCGTCCTTGTTGGCTAAAGTCAGAGAGGCGAAGGAGTCACTTATCGCCTGGAAGGGCGAACGCTGCCTCTCCTCCTGTTCTATGTTGTTGATAGCTTGAACGATTTCTTTAATGTTTTCGGGTGACAGGTTCTTTTGCTCACTGATAAAACTTTGCAGCTGCTTCTTCAGTTTGCCAAGTGCATCCGTAGACACTTTATCCAAATTGCCGAAGACGGAAGTCCAGTCGATTTCTTTTTTCAGATTATCAAAATCCAGGTTCTTCAGTTCATCTTCCATCTGCTTTTTCAAGGATGCCTTTTCACCACCGGGTTTCGCCTTGGCTATCTTGTTCCCGTAGTCTTTGGCAATGGCGGCGCGCTTCTCCTGGTAAGTACCGTATTCTTTGTTATAGTCAATCCATGACTGTTCTTCCTCTTCCTTTAGCTTCTTGTCCTTATCGGCATATTCTTTCGAGATGGCATAATAATCTTCCATGTATTGTTCGCCTGCCAGATTCCGTTGCCGGGCTGCCTGGTCTTTCACGGTAGCTACCTGTTCCGGTGTCACCGCCATGCCGTTCTTCTGTGCATTCTGCAAGGCTTTCAGACGGTCGCGTTCTTCTCTGTCTATGCGGGCCAGTTCGTCATCAAACTGCTTTAGCGCCAGTTCCTTCTTCTTTTCCTCACCCTCTTTCATCAGGGCAATGGTCATGTCGTTTATTTTCTGCCGGGCCTTGAGTTCGGCGTCGGCAATTTCATCCAGTTCGGTACGGTTGCCATTAGAACCGCCTTTCTTTTTTTTTGTGGTGCGTTCTTCGTAATCGTATACCACTGCATCCTGCATGGTTTTATTATAATTATCCCAGGCTTTTTGAGAGTTTTCACGGGCAACATCCAATTGTTCCTTGGTCGCATCACCTTTTATGAATTTCATATTCACCTCATCAAAAGAGGCATCAGCCAGGGCCAAAGCAGTTTTGGCTGCTTCCTTGCGAAGTTCTATCAACTCCTTTTTGGATTTTCCCGCCGCTTCCGCAATACGGGTGTCAAAGTCCACATCAGCCGAGATTTGCTGCAAAGCCCGATTGGTCTTTGCTATTTCATCATTCACCGCTTTCTGCGCGTTTTTCGTGCGGTCACTGTAATTATTCCACAGCACAATAAGCCCCGTTATCACTGCCGACAGCCCCAGTGTCAGCGTCGCCATCAGCGCCTGGGCTGCAACATTGGAGATACCCAATGATACCGCTAGTCTCGTGGTGGCTGCCGTCAGCATGTTTTTTGCACCTGCCAGCAGCACATGCGTAAAATAACTGTCTTTATTGAGCGTATTGGCCACCTGCTGCACACCCATGGTAATCGCCATTACCGCCTGCAATCTCGTCTGTATCTGCACCAGTTTCTCCTGCTCCACACCGAAGAGGGAAGCTACTCCCACGCCTGTCGTCATGGCACCCGCCAGCCCGGACACAGTGTCCATCGTTGCTTTTATCTTCTTGTTGTCGTCAGAGAAAATACGTCCCTGGGTATTTATATCGCCCATACGGTCTTGCATATCACCCAGTTTTTTCATTGCGGCGGCATATTCCTCCGTTCCCTCCTTCATCCCCGCCATTTGTTCTTTCAGGTTGCGGATTTCCGTACGAAGCGCAATGTGTTTCTGGGCGGACTGCTCCACCTGCTTCTCCAACAAGGCAAGCTCCCCCTTCTCTTCTGCCAATACCTTCTTGGCAACTTCCAGGTCGGCAGCCAGTTCCATCTTCGCCTTGCCGGGGGATGCCTTGGACAACTGCTTTTCCAGCGACTTGATGTCCGCCTCTACCTGTTTCACCACATCGCTCTGTTCCTGCATACGAGCCTTGAAGTCAGCCGTAACCTGTTCTACGGTCCGGCCTACCTTTGAGGTGTCCCGGATGATTTCATCCAGTCCCTCTTTGGTTTTGTTCCTGGTAATTACGGTAAGTTCTACGGGTTCCATCAGTCTGCTGATATATGAGTTTGGAAGAAGGCGACCGGGTCTTTAGCCGTGGCGCACTCTTTTTGCATTTTCTTCATCATCTCTTTATACTGCCGTTTCTTCTGTTCCTCCGCCGAAACGTAGCGGGAAGCATCCTTAGCCATAAGCAGCAACATGGGATAAGGCACTTTCCACAGAATGTAGTCAATGCTCCAGCCGGTTGCCGTAGCCACCTGCCATACTAAACCGAACGGGCTATGAGGGCCTTCCGTATATCCCTTTAACTCCCGTTGCATGAACGGCTCAGATTCGGCTTCATCGGATTCACCATTTCCACCGAGCTGATAATAGTCTGAAAAGACTTCGGGTCGAGCATGGTAAGCAACTGAAACATGGCTTCTTGCAGGAACATGGGGTGGACGCGCCAACGAAGCCACCAGGCAACGGGGCGGTTCAGTAACCTCCCCAGGAATTTACTTCGAACCAAGGTATAAGCAACAATACGGCTTATCGTAACTCCGTGTTCGGCAATGAACTGCATATTCTGCTCGAAAGTGTACTCCTTCATTTCGTTGTAAGTAACCCCCATCCGCAGATACAGGTTAGCGATACGCATCAGGTTGGCAAGCCCCGACGTCCGCATGATTACCCTGCGTGGTTTCCGCTTGCTATATAAGAACTTGAAAGGGCGGACGGGAACCGCCACACCCATATCAAGCATCAGTGCGGAAGCCTTCAACTGTTCCGTCTGTTCCATACGCTATCCCTCCTGGACAGCGGCCGTTTGCGGAGGAATGATGCGGTAGCGTGCCTTGTCCTTTTCCAAAGGTTTCAGACATTTCACGGTACAGTCATAGCTCAACACGCCGCTCATATTGATAGAATCGGCCAGTTCTCCACTCATCTTGGCACGGGGAATTTCAATCTTGTAGCCACTGACGCATTCCACCTCGAACGGGCCCTCCAAGTCCTTGAAGTCTGTGGGCGGTTCATAAGCGCCGTCCGCTGCGGCCACCGTACCTCCGAAAAGCTTTTTGCACATTTCCGGTGTCAACTGAATAAGCTTGAAGCCGAAAGCCGTGCTGCCGGGATTGCTGGTAAGCTCATCCACCGGGCCGTCATGCACCTGTGCGGCATAGATGGGAGTAGTCTGCTTGGCTTCACCTTTGGGTGACAGACCGTCCTGGCTAATCCATCCGATTTCTTCACTATTGAACTTCAATGTACCTATCCCGTAAATGAGTCCGTTGTTATCTTTTACAGCCATAATCTATATGCTATTTAATTACGTTTCAATCGCCGTTTTATCAGTATTAAGAGAAGTACGGCTACGGCTATCCGTCCTATCCATATTTGAAACCATTGGAAACCGGTTGGCTCCTGCACCACCTGCGGAGGTGGTTCTTCAACCGTTTCACCGGTTTCGTTGCGAATGCGTATCAGTTCTTCACGAAGTGCAATCACTTCACGCGCCAGGCTGTCGCAAGTAGAGGTTATTATCAGTGTATCACCCTGCCCACGCAGCACGGTTGCCGTTGCCTGTCCGCTCCGGGCACTATATCCCGCCCCCTCGGGCAATGCAGCCAGTTGGCTCATCGACAATTTTGTCTGCGCTACGCTTGCCGGAACCGGCAGAAGGGTCAGCACGGATTGTCTTACGCTTTGCAGGCTGTCGCTTAGCCGGCTGGATGCTGCTATCCGACCCGGACTTCTGCAACTCATTACGGATAGGGCAATCATCCCAATGACGGCAAGAAGTAGCTTTCGCCACTGTGCGGTCAAGCCGGGCAATGGCCCTGTAGAGTTTTCTGTTTTCATTCTGAATCTTGATTAATTCTTCACGGAACATATTGATGTTGTCCAGATAGGCGGCATCAATATCGGTTCCTTGACGTGCCTTGGATAACTTCCGGTTACGATACCAGTTGATTGCCTGAATCAGAAATCCACCGGGCAACGCATACATTATGATATTCCAAAGTACATCCATTGTTATACATCATTAGAGTAAATCCCAACCCGCCTGTACGTCCGCCATCACAGCAGGGACCCCATTCTCAACTTGCGATATGGCAGCGGCAAAAGCGCACATCGTGTTCCGGTCATTCACATCAGGAACATAACTTGAAGGTACATGCATCTCCCGGCATACACGGCTGATATATCCCGAAGTATTATTCTCCACCGGTGGTGCCCAACGATTGATGAAGTCCGCAACCGTACGGCATCCGTTCAACTTCCGGTAATTCTGTAACAACTTGATGAGTGCCCGGTACCCGTATGCCATTGATTTGAACTGGCAGAACGAACGGTCCTGCGAAGGGTGGACTTCGCCCTGCCACAGGGTGCGTGACAGGCGAATGTTCCCCGGGTTGTTATTCCTCAGTCCTCTGCTACTCATCCTGCGGTTTCGTTTCCGGGTTATCACCGGTGGATGGTGCGGCATTCCCGGCAGATTTGGCATCTTTAGGCACCTCCTTGATTTTGGCAAGCCCGCGGCTCACCAAATCTTCCGCACGCTCTTTCTCTACCTGCAATTCCGCACCTACAGGATATTGCGTCTTATGGTCGAACTTGTCCTGGAAGGCTTCCATGACAATCACGGTTATCAATAGTTTCTTTGCCATAGCTTCTACCTCCTTATCCTTCTATTACAGGTTTGAAAGCGCCGTCGGCACGCCAGTCCAGGGCGATGAATTCCTCGCCGAAGCCAATCTGCGTGTCCGCCTTCATCAGCATCTTGAAGAAATAGAGTTCACTGGCATTGGCCCACTTGTCAATCAGGATGACGTTTTCGTCGTCCTGCAAGTTTACGGCGGCGAAAAGGTTGCCGTTCATGCCGCTGTCGCAGATGGTAGCAACAATCAGCCCTTCCGGCCATTGGGCCAATACTTCAAACGGGATGCCTTTATAACGTTCCAGGTTGATATCCGTAGGAGTCGTGCCCTTGTTGGCGAGTTGCGTCAGTTCGTCATCGTACGTATCGAAGTCCGCCACGCTCATCAGGATGCGCAGGTTAGGATTGTTGCGCATGGTTACCGGAATCACCGTACGCAATTCCTTAAGACGTTGCAGCATGGTAGTACCCACTGTTTTCACTTTCACCACATCTGCATCTTTGGCGGCTTGTACCAGGATGCCGTCCATCAGCAGCATATCGTCCGAACCGTCTTCGTACTTGCCGTTGATATACTGGTAGCCCAGCTCATGCCCGACCTGTTTCAGAAGTTCACTCAGCAGCAGACTCTGGATATTGGGGGGCAACTGACGGAATACGAGATCGCCCGTCGGTTGGAAAGGACGCCAGATGTGCTCGAAAGCACGGGGGTTAAAGAGCGTAAACGCCATCATGTCTTTCGGCGTCAGTTTCTTTTCACTATAGGTGAAGTCACCCTTGCTGTCTGATTTTGCAGGGTCTTCCTTACGCTTTTGCAGCATCTTTCCCGTCTTTACACGCGGAATGCTGATTGAGCTGTTCACTCCGGGAATCACCATGATAAGCCCTTTGCTCACCAGCTCGTTGCCGGTAGTGGCGAGGGTCAGCACATGTTCCAGTACTTCTCCACCATAGTTGGTGGTATTCAATCCTTGAATTGGCATTGTCTTTAAATTCTTTAATTGTTAATTATTAATTTGCGCTTTGCGCATCACATTTTAATCTTCTGCCGTCCGCGTATCTGCGGCGCGCTGCCTGCACTGCGAACACTGCTTCCAACCTTTTTTCCAAAGTAAGTGGAGCCGCCCAATTTGGCATTCTTGGGGTTCTTAATCGGTACCATAGCGCGTCATTTTTTACGGTTGTCACGAATTTCTTTCATACGCTTGTCCCAGGCGCTTTCGTTTCCACCCGCACCGGGGGCCTCCAGTTTGTCTTTCAGCAGCTTTTTGGGTTTCAATGCCTTCAAGGCACTCATGCCGTCTTTGAAGTTTGCTTTCAGAATGTTCTTGTAGGTGTCCTTTTGGTCGGCACCGATACGGCCGTCTGTCACGGCATCGGTCACGGCAGAATCAATACGCTCTTCTTCCTGCTGTTGCAGTTGTTCTTTCAACTTGCCGTTCTCCTGTTCCAGGTCGTCGGCCTCATCTGCCCTCTTGGCTGTTTCACCCAGCATGGCCATTACTGCCGTTTCGTCCGCACAGTTGGCAAATCGGGGAATCTTCTTGAAATCATCCAATTTCATTTTATCGGGGTTTTGTGGCTGTCGCTGCTCCAGCTCCAGCCGGTTAGTAAATATGCGGTATATATCATCCGTAGTGCTCTCGGCAGGTACGGACTCTACATCGTAGATGGCGTCAATCAATCCCAGTGACAGAGCTTCGTCCGCTTTCAGCCAATGGTCAGTTCCGTCGAAGTATGTGCCCTTCACCTCTTCCTTGTCCATGCTGCAGCGTCCGCCGATGATTTCGGCAATGGTATCCTCCAGGCTCTCAATGGTAGCTATCATATCCCGCAAGTCCTGCTTGTTGCCGTAACAACCACCGGAAACGTTGTGCAGCATCATACGGGCATAGCGGCTCATCTCTACGCGCTTTCCACACAAGGCTATCACACCGGCTATGCTGGCGGCAATGCCATCAATGTAAATGGTGACGTTGCTCTTGCACTGGCGTATGGCGTTGAAAATGGCAATGCCGGGGTAAACGTCGCCGCCGATGGAATTGATACGGATGTTCAGATTCTCATAGCTTCCGTCCAGGTACATCAGCTCGTTCACGATGTCCCGGCTGGCTATCCTGCCTTCGCCGCCCTCATCGCTGATTTCTCCGTAGAGCAGCAGGCAGGCGGTCTTTTCGTTAAGTATATTTTTGAATGCAGTCATGCGTTGTCGATTTATTTGCTGCAAACTTACGGTAGTAAGGGTAACCGCACAAAAAAGTGTGTAACGCTTGCGAGCAAGTAGGTAGTTCGTGCGGCATAGCTTGTAACTGCTCCGCGCTTTTTTCAGGTTCACATGCGGGATGATGAACTTTGCGTAAACTTAATCCTATAAAAATGGCAGATTTGACTACGCAACAGAAGAAAGACTATGCCCGCACCCTCTACCTGAAGGACAACCTCACGCAGCAGGAAATTGCAGACAAAGTGGGGGTGTCCCGGCAAACCATCATCCGGTGGGTGTCGGCAGAGAAATGGGAAGAGCTGAAGGCAGGCATGACGCTCACCCGGGAACAGCAGGTGGCGTCCCTGCATCGCCAGGTATCGGAGATAAACCGCGTTATCAGCGGACGAGAGGAAGGAAAACGTTTTGCCACAGCCGCAGAAGCGGATACCTTGAACAAACTGGCAACGGCCATCAAAAAGATGGAAACGGACGTGGGAATTTCAGATATCATCAGTGCAGGTATGAAGTTCATCAACTGGCTGCGTCCGTTCGACCTGGACAAAAGCAAGGAGTTTCTTCGTTTGTGGGACGCTTTTATAAAAGACAGCCTATGACACAGACGCAGAAAGACCGTGACGCGCTCCGGGAATGGGCGGTGTTCTACGAGGCGGGGCTTCGCCGCCGGAATTCGGACGTGAACCTGACGCAGGCGCAGATAGCCAGGGAGCGGGCACGGCTGGAGGCCGACCCGGTAGAATGGATAAAGTTCTTCTTCCCGGAGTACTGCAAGTTCGAGTTTGCCGATTTCCAAACGAAAGCCATACGC
>NZ_JBCODG010000030.1:12173-56732 GCF_040928965.1 Bacteroides sp. 2201st1_D9_2201SCRN_220225
ACGCAGGACAGCGCCACACGCCTGCTCGATCCTTATAAGAAGCAATTCGAGGAGAATGCACTGATACGTGCCTACTATGGCGTGCAGGTGAATCCCGGGAACTGGTGTGCCGAGGAGTTCGTCGCCAAATGCGGATGCTCGTTCCGTGCGGTAGGTGCGGGCAATGCGCCGCGCGGCAGCAGGAACGGTGCCATCCGACCGGATGTGCTGTTGGTGGATGACTTTGATACGGATGAAGCCGTGCGCAATCCGGACACGGTACAAAAGAACTGGGACTGGTGGGAAAAGGCATTATACGGCACGCGCGATACTGCCATAAAGACACTGATCATCTTCTGCGGCAATATCATCGCCCGTGACTGTTGCGTAGTGCGTGCCGGAGAAGCTGCCAACCATTGGGATATAGTGAACATACGCGATAAGGAGGGACGTAGCACATGGCCTGCCAAGAATACGGAGGAACAAATAGACACTGCACTCTCCAAAATCAGTACCGCCGCCCAGCAGACGGAGTACTTCAACAATCCGGTAACGGAGGGTGAAGTGTTCAAGGAACTGGTATATGGCAAAGTTCCGGATCTGAAAAAGTTTCCTTTCCTCGTCATCTACGGCGACCCCGCTCCGGGAGAAAACAAAAGCAAGAACAGCAGCACCAAAAGCTGCGTCCTCATGGGGCAGCTGAAGGACAAGGTTTATATCATCAATGCCCGGCTGGACCGCGGACTGAACTCCGAGTTCATCGACTGGTACGTCCAGTTGCTGGAATACGTGGAAGCCAAGGTACCCGTATACTGCTACATGGAGAATAACAAGCTGCAAGACCCTTTCTTCCAACAAGTATTCAAACCGCTGGTAGGCAAGGTGCGACGCGAGCGGAACGTGCAACTCTACATCCATCCCGATGAAGACCGGAAGACTGACAAGGCCACCCGCATCGAGGCCAACCTGGAACCGCTGAACCGCGAAGGAAACCTCATCTTCAACGAGGCCGAGAAAAACAGTCCCCACATGAAACGCCTGGATGACCAATTCCGGCTCTTTACCCTGCGCCTAAAATTTCCTGCCGACGGCCCCGACTGCGCGGAGGGCGGTCTGCGTATCCTCAAAAAGAAAGTACAACAACTGGAACCGGTGACAGTGATTCATCATAATGCACGCCGGAACCCAAAACGACTGTGACAAGCTAATTAATAATTAATAATGAAAGAATTAAAATGAGCCAGTTTATTCACCCCGAAGATTACGACGCCAGCATCCACTCCGAAATACTGGCCAGGCTGACACGCGATGACGAGAGCATCGTCGAGATATGCGAAGACCGTGCCATTGCCGAAATGCGCGGTTACCTCAGTGCACGTTATGACGTGGATGCCATCTTCTCCGCCGAAGGCAAAAGCCGCAACCAGCTGGTGCTGATGATGGCGATAGACATCACCGTATATCACCTCTTCTGCATACACAACCCGCAGAAGTTGTCACAGATGCGTAAAGACCGCTATGAGCGTGCCGTGGAATGGCTGAAACAGGTAGCGGCATTTAAAATCACTATCGACGGGGCACCCAGGCTGCCGGAAGAAGAGCAGAAACAGAATGCGCCCTGGCTGATGGCAAGCAACCCAAAACGCACCAATCATCTTTGATGAATTAATAATGAAAGAATTAAAAATGAAAACTGTATGAGCACAAGAATCAAAAAGCTGTGGAGTTCCGTTTTTTACATGGCGAATAAAACTGCCAAAGAGAAGCAGCGCATTACCGAAGGCAGCAACGTCACCCGTCCGGGAGCAACCATTATATTGACGCAGCCCCAACGTTTCAGCATCGGGCTGGACGACTATATGCAGTCCATCCGGGGAGCGGAGAATGTGGACTTTACCCGTCGCGTCCGGTTATACGACATTTACAGTGAGAGTCTGATGGACCCGCACCTGTTTTCCGTTGTACAGAAGCGGAAGAGCGGTGTACTGGGACGAAAAATAGAGTTCCGTCGTAATGGTGTTGCTGACGATAAGGTAAACCGACAGATTGCTTCGCCCTGGTTCCTGCGTTTTCTGGGTGATGCGCTCGATGCCGAATACTGGGGATTTACGCTGGTGCAATTCTATATCAATGAGAAAGGGTGGATAGATTATTACCTGGTACCCCGCAAACATGTAGACCCGGTATTGCGGGTTATCAAGACACGGCAGGATGACCTCATGGGCGAACCGTTCGATAACTATGCCGACCTGTTGATGATACGGGGAAAAGAACCGTTGGGAATCCTGGCACGTACCGCACCTTACGTCATCTACAAGCGGGGTACCATCGGCGACTGGGCACAACTGGCCGAAATATTCGGACGCCCCATCCGCAAATACACCTACGACGCCTCCGATCCCGAAGCCCGCAGGGCATCGCTCGAAGCAGCCGAAAGCCAGGGCGGAGCATCCGTATTCCTCTGCCCGGACGGCTCGAAACTGGAATTTATAGAACCCGGCAACCTCTCAGGAAGCAGTGACATGTATTCTGCTCTCACCGACCGATACAACGCTGAAATGAGTAAGGCGGTACTGGGCAACACACTTACCACCGAAGCCAGTAAAACGGGCACACAGGCATTGGGAACCGTACATAACAAAGTAGAGCTGGAATTGATAGAGCAGGATGCACTCTCCATTCTGAACCTGTTGAATTACGACATGACCGAACAGTTTGCCGCCCTGGGTATCAACACGCAGGGCGGAGAGTTCGTATATGTGGAGGAAGCAGACCTTGGGCAAGTAAAGACGAAAGCAGAACTCTTGGAAAAAGCCGTCAACGTATTCGGCCTGCCAATGGCGGATGATTATCTGTATGAGCAGCTGAACATCGAAAAGCCCAACAACTACGAGCAACTGAAAGCTGAAATGGAGAAAAAGAAAAAGGATTCCAATCCGTTCGCCCCACTTGCCACGCCACCCGTTGGCGACTACCCGCAGGAGGAAGTGGCAGGGAAACGCCCTAAAAACCGTGCCCGCTCTTTTTTCGGGCACGCCCCGCAGACAGACGGGGCTTTAGACTGGTAATGAACGGCCTCTACTATAAGGATCAACGACTACCTGCTCAGGATGAAGTAGACTATATGTCCGGGGCAGCTACACCCTTGCAATGCAAAACTGATGATGGCGTAAGTACCGCCTTCGTCTTCGACAACAAAGCCCTGCAGCGTGCCCTGAAGCGTATCTACGAACAGGATTTCCACCCTATGACGGAGATAGAGGAAAATCTATTCAATGAAACCTTCCGAGCTTTTACAGAGGCGTCCGACAAAGGTATCGGCAGCAGGGAACTCACTCCGGACTTCCGCACCAAGATGGAAACGGGCAACGCCGTCTTCTCCGCCTTCAAGGTACACCGCATGCAGAACGACATCGCCACGCAACTCTACGACTCGAACGGTGTTTTAAAACCGTTTGAACAGTGGAAAAAGGATGTTCATCCCATGCTCGACCATCATGTGCGCCACTGGCTTCGGACGGAGTATAACACCGCCGTCATTCGTGCCCGCCAGGCTGCGGACTGGCAACGCTTCGAGCAATATGCCGACATCCTGCCAAACTTAGAATGGATGCCCAGTACCAGTGCCCATCCCGGAGCCGACCACAAAGTATTCTGGGGAACCATCTTGCCAATACATCATCCGTTCTGGAAAGCTCACCGCCCTGGTGACCGGTGGAACTGCAAATGTTCGCTCTCTGCCACTGATGCGACGCCCACCGGTGCGCCTCGTGAAAGCAATGCGCCCGGGAATCAACCCGCACCGGGACTGGATAACAACCCCGGCATAGACGGGAAGCTGTTTGGGGACTCGCACCCCTACATAGCCAATGGGTACGAGGGGGCAAAGGAAGCGGTGAAAGCGTTTCTGAAAGAGAAGTTTCCGGACTATGCCAGGGTCAAAGTAGAGCCGCGCCACGACCAGGATAGGAAGTACTCGGAGCGTACCAAAGAACTGAAACAGGAGGCGGCACGGTCCGTCAAAGGCATGGAACTTGTCAACAGGGAGTTCCGCCATAAGATTCAGATAGGACAGAAGAACGTGAAGGAATGGTTGAACCAGCCTCATGAGCACTACGCCCACAAGAATGAAATGATTCTCATGATTGACGAGGTTTTCAGAAAAGCGAAGTATATAGGTGCTGTCTCCAGATACAAGGATATTCCTAAATTGGTGCAGTCCCACTTGTTTGAAATCAAAATACTGGGTGATAAAAGTTGGATAATCGTTCGTGAATATGAGGACGGAAGTTACAGGCTACACAGCATCACCGACTCGGACAAGATATTGCAACACCTGAAAAAAGAAAGGAGCTAAAACAAACCTCGTCGGGACTACAACCCGACACTGGAATATTTTAACTCCTTTCCTATGGCACAAAAATACATCTATTTATTTAATAAACAATGGATATACAAGAATTTAACCGTAAAATCTCCCAAAATCGAAAACAGATAGAGGAATTCTGCCGACGCAAGATGCCCGTTCTGGCCGGAAACATTGCCAAGCGCCACATCGAAGAGGACTTCAGCAAAGGCGGATTCACCTACAACGGTTTCCGTAAATGGCAGGAGACGAAACGGCAGAAAAGCGGAGGTGCCGATGCCGGTTCCCGGTACGGGCCTCTGCTTTCCGGCAGAAACCTCCTGGCAGGCAGCATTGAATACACGCCGGGAGACGGCGTAGTGACTGTCTTCACCCGCGCCCCATACGCGGGTGTGCACAACTGGGGCGGCATCCTGCAACCCACCGTCACTCCCCAAATGCGGAAGTTTGCCTGGGCGCAGCATTACAAGGAAGCTGGAGACGACAAGAAGAAAGATACCTTCTGGAAGCGCCTGGCGCTTACCAAGAAGACCAAGCTCACCGTCCGCATCCCCCAACGACAGTTCATCAGCAAAGAGCCGGGACCGGAACTGGCGAAGAAGATAGATAATAAACTGGAGCAGGAAATCAGAAAGATAATATATCAGTAAAAGAAATTAGCACATTAGCGCATTATTCACATTAGCATATTATATATTATGGAACAACTATTCAATGACCTTCAAAGGCAGATTGCCGACAAGATGGGGGCTTTCGTCTCCCTTATCGATGAAGACTGCGGGCAACTGGAAGCCCTTGCAAACGGTGAAGACCAGTACCCCGTAACCTTTCCCTGCATCCTCATCGGCGTGCCGGAAACAAAGTGGGAAACTTTGAACGCAGCCACGCAGCAAGGGAAACTCATCCTGACCGTCCGCATGGCTTTTGACTGCTACGATGACACTCATTACGGCAGCAGCCAGGAGCAAAAAGCCGCTGAACGCCTGAGCCGTGCAAGGCAACTGAACAGCTATCTGCACGGTTGGCGGTTCGAGGGATGTGACCGGGTTATGGAACGCACCTTCAGCCGGCAGTTCTCACTGCCCGGTGGCATCAAGGTGTACGAACACCAATATAGTACAGTTGTAATGGAAGATGTTCAGAACAACGACAGCTGACGCTGCAAATCATTCTGCTGCCGGATGATGCGTGGATCGGCACTAGCGTTAATGATGTTGTAGAAAGTCTTTTCGCAGATAGGATAAACAGGCCAGATATACCGGCGAAGAATTTCACGGTTGCTGAGCCCGCTACGGCTGTATTCGTCGTAGATGCGGAGAATTTCCTTCACCCGGTGTGCATAACTACGCCCGACAATGGAACGATGATATTTCTTCATACCCTTAAAAACTGATTTGTGATTACCCTGAAACAGTCTGAAATCCTGATACAAAAATAACCATAATAACACATTAATGCAACAAATGCGCCGGAAAATCACCCATTACCACACCGTCCGGTATGTTTACCACACCTTTGCCCCGTCTTTTTCGCGAAAAGACAGCTTTCATTATTAATTCTTTAATTTACAAAGTTATGGTAAACTATTCCCTTGCTCTGATGAGCAGCAAACCGGGCGACGACAAAGCCGCCAAACTATTCTATGCCAAGGCACAGGCCAGCGGCGAGATAACCATGGACGAAATGGCGGAGCAAATCTCATACGCCACCTCGCTGACAGACGGTGATGTGCTGAATGCCATCCGTGCCCTTATCAAACAGGTCAACCTGAATCTGGCGGCAGGCAAGATTGTCCGTCTCGAGAACTTCGGCACATTCCAGATTCAGCTCTGTAGTGACGGCGCTGAAACTGAAAAGAAATTCACCAGCGCCAATATCACCGGTGCGCACATCCAGTTCCGCCCCGGACGTCCCATCAAGGCGGCCACCCGTGCGGGCGAAGGCGGGCTCACTTTCAAGCGTGTAGCCAAACTGGGCGAAGCACCCTTGCCCGATGGCAACCCGGGCAGTGGTACCGGAGGTGACGGCGAAGATCAGGAAGAGAACCCGCTGGGCTGACAACGGCCTGCTACGTGGTAGTGCCCCAACTACCTCCAAGTAAATGACCGACTACCCGTAAGTAGTGAGCTGGCTACCTACGGGTAGTTTTTTTACCCTGCCACACAGTGATTTTAAATTGTACTTTATAAATGACTAAATTGTAAACGAAATGATACACGCAATCTATATGAGCGACCTGGCGCAAGCCTATTTTCCGCGCTCCACACCCCGCAGCGCCAGTGCGCAGCTGCACCGATGGATAAAACTAAACACTGACCTGCAAAGAGAACTGGAAGCCCTCTGCTACAAGCCACGACAACGGGCGCTGACACCCAAGCAGCACGAGGCGATCGTCCGACGGTTGGGGGAGCCGGGGGAGTGAAATAGGTACGAGCACGAGCTACAAGATACGAGGCTCGGACAAAAAGAAAAGCCGCTGACGGGATGACCGTTGGCGGCTTTTGCTGTTATATTTATCATTTCTTGAAGAAAATACATAGAGTGCAAGAAAATTGCACAAGTATGAATTTATATTTGTGGATTATTAATCTATTAAAAACTTATATTTATGAAAGAAGTTGTATTAGCCGTTTTCGAATTATTGAAAGTTACCGGAGATAATGAAAGAATGTTCGTAAGAACCATATTGATTGCCACTATATGTTATTCTTTTGTAGCATTTCTATATCTCCCCTCCTTTCAAGACAACCCGTTGCATATTTCAGTTCTTGTAGCTATGGGTGGCTCTACTCTTTTTACCCTCTTCCTGTACCTTCCGGCTCTGAACATAGCAGAGAAAAAGTTAGACTTTACTCATAATCTCTTAATTTTCTCACATGTATTGACGGCATCCGTCTTGTATGTAGTCAATATGTTGTGCGACATCAATAACTTATCTCTATATTTAGCCGTTTGGCAGTTTACACCTTTATTTACTGCCTTACTATTATTCACAATGGATTCTTTTATTACACGTATAAGGAAAAGAGATAAGAAAGCACAAGAAGAGCAGAACTCCAGAGATTGAAACAAAAAGCCGCTACAACAGGCATAAAGCTGTGTAGCGGCTTCTCTATTTATGAAAGAACGCAATCTTTCGGTTTTACATCCAATAGCGTATCACGAAGCATACGCAAGTAGGCTATATAGTCACACGATTCTACAGCCTGTCCGTCTTGACTCAGATTTGAGTAAATATAGGTAAACATCGCATCTTCTACAGCTTTGGCTATTTCCTTTGGATTTCAGTTTGCAACAATATCCTGCAAATAGGACATATCTAAATTATCAGATGGTATACTCATATCAAATGGCTTTGACTTCTTCAATGGCACATCGTAAACCAAGGAGAAAATCAACGCAATCTTTCAGATAGAATTCTTCTACTCCTTGTTTATCAACTTCAAGAAACCATTGCGTAAGTTGAACTATGACTGAATTTATTTGAGATACAGCCTTATCAGGCGATACCATACACTGAAAATAACCTTCTAACTCGGATAAATCGTATTTCTGTTCCATAATAAACCTCCTTAATTATTGACGGACTAAGAATTTCAGATTCAGCATGGCTTCCGCATCTTTCCGTATCGACAGAAGTTCGTCCTTGTTGTCGCTGAATGCGTCAAGCTCTCTTATTCTTTTGACAAGCAACTGTATGCTGCGACATGCAAGCAAGACTACAGAGGCCAAATCATCTGCCAACAGCTCGTCCGAAGCCTTCTGCATGGCATGATCCGAAAAGTTCATCTTCACCATATTGCCGTTCTTGTCTTGCTTGTACATCGGAAGGTCTCGGTTGATAACTTTCTTGAAGACTTCTGCAAAAGAGGTCTTTGCCTGTTTTTTCAGAGCGAGGGTTAAGACACCCAACTGTTCCGGGATAGTTTCCAGTACGATATCTCTCCAGTCATCCGAGACTAAATCGCACACAACCGTATAACACTTCAAGTCTTCATAAGTGAGGCCTTGTGCACGGATATTCCCCTCACTGTCGTAGTCGCTTTCATCTCCACCATAGTCCTTAATGGCTTCAATGCGTTTCGATGATGCGTAATACTCCCAGCTGGAGTTGAACTCATTCTCATACTCTTCAAGTATTTCCATCCATTGATGTAACTTTTTGATGACACCGTGCAGGTACATCTCCCAAAGGCAGGTTTCATGGAATAATCCAAGGTCTTGTTCCTTGCTTTCCAATAGTTCGAATGTAGCAGGCGCAGATACGAGCCTGACTATATCCAATTTGGAAAAGATTTCATTGAATAATATGGCAAGGTTACTGCTATCTTCTATACGAGAAAATCTGTCATACGCTCTCATAGCCTAATCCTCCCATGATTTAAAGTCCAACGTTCCTTGTTGCTTGTCGATGTCAATCTTGTACTGGTACATTGACTGTTTGTTGTGGTTAAGCTGGTGTCTCAGTTCGATGTAATGGCAAAGCCTTGTGCTCATGCGCCACGAACCGCCGGTCCAGATGTATTCGTAAGGGTAATGCGCTTTATAAGAATAGAAAGCGTTCGGGGATAGTTTGTAAACTGCGCAGAAATCTTCCAGGGAAACAAAGCGCCGGTCTTCAAATGGGGTGGTATTAAGGATAATCTTGCGTCCTTCCAGTACGTCAACCAAGAGAGTGTCAACATCAATAGCCAGTTCTTCGTCCACCCATTGGGCAAAACGCACTGCAATACGTCGGTCATATACCCATGTACCCTGCAATTGAGGACTACCTCCTTGTCTAACTTCCACTAAGTCAGCCGTTAGGATTTTTGTCCTAACGGAAATTGCTTGTAAATAACGTTGTGTGCTTTCTGTGCTGAACCAGTCCTTAGGCAACTTGCCGTAAGGTTTTGCCATCGCCGTGAGGTTTACAGCAAGACGTCCGTTTCTAACTTCCACTGGAAAGGTGGTTTTGCCTACCGTAATTACCTGTAATTCGGTAGCGGTTTCATTTTCTTTTTTCATAAATCTATAAGTTATTAAGCATTTGTGCGGATAAAAGAAAGCGGTACCCGCACACTAACCCGCTGCTTAAAGTCCTTATAGAGAGGCTCGCATACACCATTACAATGTATGCACGGGGTGTGAGATACCGCCATATCAGAAAGCTCGCATAAGGGCATAAAAAAAGCCCATAAGCAACACTAATGGACGGACGCTCCGCCTCTCTATATAAAACTTTAAGCGCTGCAAACATACGAACTATTTTTCTATTCATCAACACAAATGGCATTAAAAAAAATGCTCATCCACTCTTTAAAGATACGAAAAAACAGGGAGAGTGGCAAGCGAAATGCCCTGTTTATCGGGGTTGTAAGGAGGTTTATTAAAGAGAGTTTTTTCGTTATTTATTCTTCATTAAAGCAGGGCTTCACCTGTCCGTCCGGCACCCATTCCACCGTAACAATGCCTTTCACCTGTCCGGTACCACCGCACTTGGGGCAAGGTATCTTTACCCGTTCATGAATGATGTCCGGGTTCCAAAACCAACCATTGCCGTGGCAGTAACCGCAGGCATAGCCGGTATAGTATCCCACGGTTTCCTTGCCAACGCCAAAGCCGGGAGAAGTTATTAGTGCTATTTCTCTTTTCTCGCTCATGGGGCTTATTCAATGTAATAGGTTTGAACCATCATCTGATTGCGGAAGATGTGTATCACCGTTTTGCCTTCATCATGCCGGAGTTCGGTTTCCACAAAGCTGCGGCGGATGTCGCCTTTCTCCATTAATGAACGGATTTCAGCATCGATGAACGATTTCAGGTTACGGAAATCCTGCTCATTTCCTTTCAGTCCGGTGGCATCCAGCTGGCTGACCGCCAACTGGAGCTTAAGAAGCCAAAGCGGCTTGTCATTGGGAATACTTGATTTGTAAGTTATCTTTGCCATTATTTTTCCGTTTTGAGAATTATTTTTGGTTTGTTACTTCATACCCCTTTCCTCTGAGATACATTGCTATATATTCATTGTTCCCGACATCTTCAAGGACATCAAAAAGGTAGGCACTTATATACTTGGCTACTGCATCCGCATTTGCGTAATCAATGTTTTGCGAAATAAACTTCGCTTTCTCTGTTCTTCCTAAACCTCTGAAGGCTTCTTCAATTTTGCTCATTTCTGTGTAAATTATGATAATATTTCAGTTGTCTTTCTCAATATCTCCCAAGAGCCACTTGCATCGCCCTCACTTTCGCAAAGTGCTATCCTCAACTGCGTTGCCAAATACCTCGTGGCTTTTGCCAACCGTTGCACATCTTCGGGAACTTGCATATCATTATCAAGTGCAGTACGTCCCAATATTTCCGTTATTTTTAATTCCAATTCATTCATAATTATCTTGTTTTACTCTTTAATATCTTCTGGGTATTGCCCTGTTATTGACTTGAAGAAGATGGATTCAACTTCTCCTTTCGTCCACTTATGGTAATTGTTGTGTACGTCACAAGCCTTGCGACATGCTTCTTCTGAGTCATAAGTTAAGGGCAACACAGGAACATAACCATTGCCTACGATGTAAGCTGCTATTACATGGTCAGCCTCTTCTTCTTGTACTGGGTACATCGGGTAAACCAAGTTACCACAGTGATCTTTCTTTTCATATCCATATTCCATAATATTCCTTTCTATCTTGTTTTCCAGCCATTCAACCGGTAGACCTCACGCCGGGCTTCCTCTTTCGTGAGGAACTGCCCGACTTTGGTCCCGGTGGAACCGGTGGCGTCGCGCCGGATACGGTACACCACCCAGTTCCTGCCATGCGGCCGGTATTCGTAATATTCTTCAGGCAGATTGCTGCGCATCATTCTCTTTCTTGGGTTCCACATAGAAAGTCCCTTCCTGTACAACCTGTACGCCGATCTTCGGGAAAAACTCGGCTACTTTCGGGTTGTCCCGGTCAGCCAAAAGTTTGTCTTTTGCCAGCTCGTCCGTTGTACGGATATATTGCGGCAACAATTCCTTGCAGATGTTGGTTACTGCTGCCCAGGTAAAACCTTTCAGGTTCTTCAGCTTCGGTGTGCCGGTACGGAAACCGAATACGCCATGAGCACTCTCGAGGCTTTTCCGCTTGGAGAACAACTCTTCCTTGTTTTCTACGGCGTACGCCTGCATGATGTCAAAGTTCTTTTCCTTCGTGGCAGACAGCTCTGCCAACTGATCCGCATATTTCTCGCGGATACGCGTCATCTCAATATCCATTTTTGAGGTAAGGTTCTGTACTTTGGCGTCGGCCGCTGCGAAGTCTGCGAATGCCTGTTCTGCTTGCTCGCGGGTGATACCGCTGACTACTGTTTTCTTTGTTCTTGCCATAATAAATGTTTTTATAGGGTTAATAATGTAATTTCGTCCTTCTGTCCCGGTTCTGCTTGCGCCAGCGCTCCTTGGCGGCTGCCGTCTTGGCTGGGGTACTGTTTCCGTCCTGTTCCTGTTCCAGATGGGCGAGTCGTATCTGCTCGGCCCTGTACTCGTCAAGCAACCGGTCGAATTCGGCCACCGGAAGAGGAACGGGACTTCCAAGCAGTTTTTCTTCCAGGATATTGATGCGTCCGCGGCATTCGGAAAGCCGGTTCTCCAATTCCCGGTAACGTTCGGTGGTGTTGTAGGCGGCAGGCATGGTTATAATGTATCGCGAAGTTTCCTGATTTTCTTATCCAGTTCCCGGCGGCTGTAATAAGTGAACTTTCCTTTCCTATAACTGTGTACCAGTCCGCGGGAGGCATAGCCCTTGATTGTATTCTTGCCGCATGAGAGGTAACGGCAGGCCTCGTTCTGTTTCATCATGTCATCCATATCGGCATCCTCGGGCAATGGAAGAGGCGTACAATCACCGGGAGCAGCTTTACGGCGTAAACCTGTCCAATGTTCCAGGCGTTCGATGCGGGCCAGTAAACGGTTGAACTCTTTGCGTGAGAGCATTATCGTATCACCCTCTTCGTCTACTACACCTAATGTTCCGATGGCGGCAAAGTCCGCCGCTGTCATGTTCTGTACATCCGGTATCAGTTCTTCCAGACCGATATGTCCGGCAGAAAACCGGGCGGCATCGCGGGCGGCGAAGAACATCTCTTCGTCACGATTCTCTTCTGCAACTTCCATGACGTATTTCTGGAATACCTGTTGTTCGGTCATGCTGCCCTGCAATACCTCGGCCTGTACAAGACTGAGCCGGTCGGCTTTACGAGTCAATATCGCCACAGCCTGTTTGATTTCATTTTTCGTTCTCATATTGTTTCATTTTTCTGTTTCTTTTCCTCACGCCGCATCCAAGCTTCCAGCTGCTTCTTGGTATCCTGTAACTCCCACAGTTTCATGGTGGTAACATCCTTGCGCGCCTTGCTGTATTTCCTCGCCCACATATTGAGCTTCGCAACGTTCATCCGGTATTCGTCTTCATTGTCACTGGTGAAACCCTGATTGAGCTGCGGTATCATGAAAGAAAGGCGGTAGATGTCGCGGAACACACTTTTCGCTTCCGCCAGTTGCATCGCCCTTGTTTTTTCATCCGGTGGGTTCAGCCTTTCCAACAGCTGCCGCGCCTCGTGCATCGTCAGTTCCCGGCTGCTTGCCGTACGTCCGGAAGTGAATTCATAGATGCATCCATGCCTGGCATCGTCATCCATACCGATGCGGCGGAAAGTTGCGTGCAAAGCTTTGAGCTGCTGCGACGTAATGGATTTATTTTTGGTCGTTTTCATAATAGGTCTGTCTGTCACTGAACATTAATAATCATTCATTACTTTCTCCCCAGTATCTCGCCGCCATTTCCGGCCAGATATCGAAGTGCCCCACAGGTCCGATAAAACGCCCTTTGCTGAAAGCGCGGTATCCTTCGACGTATATCTTCAGTGTGGCATCGAACATCACACTTTTACCGCTGCGTCCGGTGGGTAGTCGTCCGGTAGCATGGCTGATGAAGATAATCAGCTTGTTGCGGTGTTGCTCCTTGAATTCTATATATTGCCGATAGGTCATCTGCGTGTACTGGAAACTGTCGATAACCACAAAGTCAGGCGATTTCTGACGCTTCAACCGCAAACTGAGCTGCTCAATGCTTTCGTTGTCGATTAGCAGAAAACGGCGGTTAACTTCCATCATGCCGAAGCGCCGGAGCGTGTCCTGCATGGTGAGACATGCTCCCTCTTCCATACTGTTGTAAGCCACACGTCCGAAACGGCAGAGGTACTTACAGAGCTGCATTACAAACGAGGTTTTGCCGTTACCGGAATTTCCCCAGACAAACCATACCCCGCGGCGTTCCGGTGTACCGAAAGCGTCATGCCACGCATCTTTGAAATCCAGCGTATCGAACTTCATCGAAAGCATTTCACGTACCCCTTTAGCATTTCGGTCAAAGGTTATCTTTTTCTCCTTTTCCCCTGCAGCATCTTCATATCTTACATTCATTCTTCATCCCTCCCTTTCTGCTGCTCGGCACGCCGTTTTTGTGCATGAACTACACGTTTAACCCGGCGCAGGTCATTATCACAGGCCTCCACATCTTTCATTACACGCTTTATCTCAGCTTCATTTGTCAATCCGTTGGCCTGACAAATGGCGTATATATCATTGCGGCTGGTAGCATTCAAGTCGAAGAATTTGCGGCCTATGCGGCTATTGATTTCCTTGTAGCCTTTCTTGTTGTAACGCAGCCCGTTGTCCACGCGGCGCTTGATGTAGTCGGTGCTCATAAAGACAATGCCGGCACGCCCTTCGAGACGGTTGTAGATGCTGATGAAGTAGTTCAGCACGCAGTCTGTCAGCTTGTCGCCCTCATCAAAAATAAGCAGCGGGTTCTGCAGGAAACCAATCATGCCAAGAGCATAATCCAGCATGTCACGCAAATTGTTGGTGCTGTCAGTAGGCGTGCCTACCTGCTTGGCTATTTCCCGGACAAAATCACTGCGTCTCATGTCTTCCGAGCAAAGGATATAGAACACGTTACGGTGTGTACGGCGGAACTCTATGGCGGCGGTAGTCTTGCCGCATCCGGCATCGCCCACCATCCAGGTGACGTTCTTGTACGTCTGGGCATCGGCCAGTACATAAGTGGCAAGGCGGTAATTGTCGCTCTCACAGATAGTCCAGTGCTCGAAGCTGAAACCGATCTGTGCGGCTATGCGGCTGAACATGTCATCGCTGATACTTTCATACTTGGTGTTTAAAATCTGGCTTACCACAGCCGCGCTGACTCCCTGCAGGCTCTCGCTGGCGCGGTTACGGCTGGGAAAATTCTCACAGTAGCCCATCAGTGCATCGCGGATATTGTCTTTGTCTTGTCTGGTTAATCCTTTCATAGTTTGAATAGTATTTAATTGATTATTGATTATTGTTTAAAATCTGTCCAATGCCAGCTCATCCAGTGTCATATTGGAAAGTGCCTTGGTATATTCCCCTACAGTGGAATAATCGGCTTCATTATAGATTTCGGTTTCCTCCTGTTTGCGTTTCTCCGGTAGGGAGAGAGGAACGGAAAGTTTACCATGATCATACCTTTCACGACATTCGTCCATTTTCTTCCTGCTGAGATTTTTAGGTTTCGGGGTGGAAAGGCCGAAAAGTTCGGCTGCAATACGCTCGTCAAGGTCAAACCGTTCGCCTTCCAGTTGGATGGCGGCCATGGTCTCCTTGTTGCGCTCAATGGTACGCCGCATGAAGCCGCTTTCCTCAGGAGTACGTTCCTGGGTGGCCCGACTAACAGAAACTTTTGGAGTGGCAGTGGCACTATACTTGGCACCGGTGGCGGTATTACGCCACAATTCCACGCGGGTCATGTCCATGGGATCATACATTACAGTGAATTCACGTCCGGTATTGCGGAGCGCCCAGGCTTCATCGCGCAGACCGTCGGCTGCATATACATCATAGTGGTATTGCTGTTTGTCAATCTCAAACCGCAGGCCATAATTGGTGTACGTTACAGCTTTGGGATGACACAGCCAGAACATCCTCATCATGTCGATTTCATTAACAGGCACAGCCTCGGGGTTCTCGCTCATACGATACATCTCCATGTGAGGAATACCGGTGGCAAAGTGCTTTTCCTCATTGTTCCATCGGTTACGGCATTCCTTGTAAATAGCCTTCAGCTCCTCGAGTGTGGGAAGCGCATAGGCATTCTCCTCTATGAATTTCAGGTTGGGCTTACTATTCAGTTTTTTGGTATTCACATTCTGTCCTGTGAAATGCCAAATGGCATGAAGAACCTGCGCCTGAAAACGGTAGAAAGCATTTTCGATCGTTTTGGATTGTCCGTTATAGGGCATCGTGGGGCGATGAAGTATCGTAAGACGTTGGAAGAAACCTGCTGCATCACCTTTCTTATGTCCGCCCTGGTTATCAGTCACAATCTCATAAGGACGGCTGCCGGAGACTTCAACGGCCATACGGTAAGCTCGGTACTGGCTGTCAAAATTCTCATTCGGGGATATGTCATACCCAAGCAAAGTCTCACTGTAAGCGTCCATCACTTCATATACGCTGGTGGTACACATCTTTCCTTGTTCATTTTTGTAGTAGAGATTTAGTTTGGTACCATCGCCATACCATAATGCATCACGCATCTGCGGGAGGCTGGTCTTCATCAGACTGGCATACTTGGCTTTCCACTTCTGCATGCCGTATACGGCCGCATACCACATCGGCATTACAGCCGGATCATTAAGATAGTTCTTTATGGTAGTAGGTGATTTGATGATATTCAACCCGCGTTCTACTGCCTGACGGTTATACTCATCGAAGATCTGCGCCTCGGTATAGCGGGGAACAATGCTCCGACGAAGTTTCAGCAACAGACGGGCCACTTCGGGAACTACCACACGTGCCGCCTGGTTGCCCGTATTCTTGTTTACAAGGGCGATATATCCTGCCTTCTTGTAAGCGTTGAATTTCTCGCGGAGACGGGTTGCGGGCAGTGTATGCCCATAGCGTTCGCGCAGCTTTTCACATGTGCCTTGCACCGTTTCCCACACGATGGATTTACGGCTGTAACCGCACTTGCTATGCAAGGCTCCGGTCTCTTTCTCCACGCGGATCAGTTCATTCATCACCTCGGCATTCAGTACATATTCTGCCTGACGTTCCAGTGAGATGGCGGGGCGGTAGGTCTTATAAAACTCTACAGCTTTACTGTCACTACGGATGATATTGCTCATTAGTTGTTTTTTCATTTCTTCCAAAGCATTGGGATAAAGTCTGTCATATGCCTCACGAATAAGGGTAGGAAGACTGGTGTAGTCTATGAGAGCATAGGAACCGGCTCCTTTTCCGGGACGTACAACCCGAAGCTTGCCTTCACGTACTTTTTTATCGTAGTTTGGTTTACTCAATATTCTTCCTTGCGAAACCAGTTCAGGGAAAGTGACACACTTTATTTTACCGTACATTTCCATAATCAGAAACTTTTCTCTTTTATTTGTGCAAGCCCCGGCGTCGAACCGGGGAGTCGGCCGCTTCCGCATGATAAGGGAAACTCCGGACTTGCTGAACAAACTGTTCCTAAACAGTTGCGGTATCCGTTTTATCCGGTATACAAAGTGATATCGCCACGATAACCGATAATACGATGATTACAAACGCATTGCAGCTGTCCGCATCCGTTGTGTCAACATTGGTTCCCAGCCACATGCCATAGGTCATGCCCACGACTGCGGCAATCTTCTGAATTGTTCTCCAGGTTTTCATATTTTGTAAAGCTTAAGAGTTTTGTTCAATGAAATCATCCAAGTCGTAAAACACGGTAATGCCATCGGGCAAGGTTACGGGCTCCCAGTCTTCATCACCCGAATACTCAATATCCATGCATACCCGGTCATTCTCCGAATACAGCATAGCACTGTGCTTCGCCATTAGTTCCCGAAGCTCCTCCAAGAACGCCTTTTCTTTTACTGTCAATTTTCTATCCATATCACTTTATTTTTTTAATTCTTTAATTCTCAATTGAAAAATCTACCCCTATTCATCTCGAACCGGAATAGTTTCGCTACATTTGTAGCTGATAAAAAACATTATCTTATCTTAAATTCAACTATTATGAATTCATTTAATGAAAGCATTTCTGTTATTACTGTTACTATGGGACGCTATCAGGACGGTGGAGGCATAGAAGGGTATCAGTTGGATGAAAAAGCTGCCAAAGCCTTTTGTAAAACTTATTATGGTATCTATAAATTCCTTGACTATGATGAGAAGTCCGGTTGGTATCGGTTCTCTATCTCCATTCTCCGCGACCACTTTTTAAGTAACAACATTGCAGATGCCCTGAGAACATTTATGCTACTCCATGATTTCAGTTTCCTGCATTGTAACAAGGAGGACATTCTTGATCCTGATCCAGAAGCGACTGAAGAATAGAGGAGTTTTTCACTAAAGCCTCATAAGGAAAGCGCGCTGTTCTGACAAGTTCAATGCGCTTTCCTTTTATTAATTTCTTATAATACACATATCCAATTCGAGATATTACTACAGATGCAGGTATTACGCTAATTGTTGTTGCCATATCCGTACCATTTATAAAGTTACCGTATCATTTATCACCGCCTTCACATTTCCATGAGAGTCCAACACTTTCACCGTACGTTTGACAGAGTCTGTCACATCAATAATCTCTACCAACTTACCACCATTAATTAGAGCAGCTTCCCTAATTTTTGCAGCCTGCACGCTGTTACGTTTGAAGTCAAGTGCATAACACACACTGCGGTGTGTCACATTGAACATCCGGGCAAGTTTCTCTTTGCCTGAAGCACTCAGTTCAATCTTCTTTCTGATTTTGTTCTCCATATCTAAATTTTGATTAAAATAATTCTTATCTTTGGGGCTGTTCTGCTTGAACACGATGCAAATCTAAGTGATAATTTTCAACCATGCAAATAAATGCGTGATAATTTTCATCTATATGGGTAATATTTTATCAAGAATTCAAGAAATAGCTATAAAAGAGGGGATAACTATCACTGCTATGGAACGTAGTATTGGTGCCAGTAAAGGCGTGTTATCAAGAGCTATAGCCAATGGTACCGACATTCAATCTAAATGGTTACAAAACATAGTTGAAAATTATCCCTTATATTCTGCAGATTGGCTTATCACAGGACGTGGCTCTATGCTTCGTCACGAGCCAACATCTACTAATTTCGCTCCTACAGCGTCGTTGCCTATCAATAATGATTTTGTTTCAATCCCACTGGTGGACATCTCTGTTGCAGCAGGCTGCTGTGGCTACGATAACCCCGATTATTTGGAAGTAGTAGATACCATAAAAATGCCTTTATCCATGGTGCGTAATAGTGAGAAATACTTCTGCGTCCGCATTAAAGGAGAAAGTATGTCACCCACATTATTGGATAGCTCCTACGTTATCGTGAGATTACTCGACCGTTCTGAATGGCAGGACATGCCCGACCAGCACATTTATGTTATCAGTGACACTGATGGGCGTTCATATATCAAACGCATCAAAAACAGATTTCGCCAGCATGGTTTTCTCGTCTGTATGTCAGATAATGTAGATAAAATCAATTACCCCAATTTTAATTTGGAAACTCAGGAGATAAACACCATACTTCATGCAGAATGGTACTTCAGTGCTAAAATGCCGAATCTCAATGAAACATATTACGACAAGGTTAATCAGTTGGAAGATGATATGGATGTCATGAAAGGGCAGATGCAACAATTATTGCGTGCTATCAATGTGAAGTAAGGCGACATCCGTAAGTCTTCTAAATAATAAGTAATAATCAATAAGATGAACAAGCTAAAACATAAACACACATACAATCACATGTTTTTTAAGGAGACAGAGTCGCACCTATATGATATGAATGATCATTTTTGGGCACTTGTGGATGATATCTGTTCTCGAAATCCGAATATAGAAGTCAGCGTTGAAGAATTTCTGGTAAAACCTGTTCATGTTTCCGGTTTTGCAAAGGATGTCCGATTTTTCTGTGACTGCAGTAAATTACTAATGGATTTACAACAGGTTTACCTGAAGTATTACCACCTTGTGCCTCTTCAATTAAAGGAGCCATATAAGGAAACAGATGAGATATTCCAGGATGTGCCGGAGCGTACATAGTATAACGATACATGTCCATCCATAGCCTCGTAATATCTAAAGGGGTTACATCATCGGAGATATCTATTTCATTCGTATTGCATTGCCAATCAATAATACTATTGTCGTTTTCATCCACGACATCAAAAGCTATAATCAACCGTTTTGCCATAATTTTGAATTTAATAGAAATAAGAAAACAACAAATTGGATAAATTTACTCGCTAGTATTGTTGGTATTATTGGCGCTTGGAAGGCCTACTCTTAGCTCGTTGACTTTTTCCAATATTTTAGTGTATAGTTCTCGATATCCTGCATCTTCGATGCCACTTATATATCCATTAATAGGTTCATATCCGTTTACTGCACAAAATAGGATTTCGAGTGCATGCTGATACCGTGGAAGTTCCTTGTGCGAATAGAGAACCTTGCGGATGATATTTCTTTTTATAATAGGAATATCTATTTTCATTACTAAATAATGCTCCCGGCACAATCACCGGGAGCGTTTCCATCAACAATCAATCAATTACCTTAAAATCTCCGTACGTTTAATTCCCTCAGACGGAGCACTGAATAGTGGGAACGTTCGTCTCTACCTTCAAAAACCATTGTGGCAGCAACAAGACTCGAACTTGTGACAAAAGAACTGCACACATGTATCATCACGTATGCATATCTGCGCTCTACCAACTGAGCTATACTGCCAATTATTTGTGACGCGCACGCGTTTATGACGCTAAAATAGCATTTATTTTATAAATGTATACTATAAATCAAGTACTTATAAAAGAGATACAACCGTATCACTTACCAAAATAACTATACTATCCCCCTATAAATGTTTATTTAAACACCTAAAAACATAACTTAAAAGGAAACATCATATAAAATACGCCCTTTTCTAATTATTAAAATAGTATGCCTAAACCACGTTACATAAGCTTATTACTTATGAAAAAAGTATGCCTTATCAGTATGCCTTATAGTATGCCTAAACTCATTTTTAACATTTCACTCTATGGCTATTCATTGATACCACTTTATCCGTTTGGGCATATAAAAGAACTTATGAGACCATATTCTCTAAACGCCTTAAATAGTACATATTTTCTTTGTAAATACTCTATATAATTATTATTTAGAATATCTTTGCAAAAGAAACTTCTAAATGATGAATTTATGACTAAGGTAATTCACGTACATCTCATTTTTGAGAAGAAGGACTATTATTTCGGTAGTATCAGCGCCATCTACACCGTCCTAAATGATGCTCAAATAGGTATCAAAAAGAACTCTTTGCTTCATGCTGGTCTCACTGATGGTGGCGTTAAGATAACCCGTAGAGCCATTATCAAGCAGTCTCACCTTATTCGTAATACTCAAAATAACCTCACCTCAAAGTATACAGAAAAGGGCTAAATTACGCCTCAAAAAGCATCAATTCAGCCCTCATTTTATCTCAATGTAACATTTGACTGTTTAAATCATTTTTGTTTCCAGTTCAAATGTAACACTCATGTCCCATAATGTAACAACTCGATTTGATTTCTCAGATACGTCCAAATATGCATCAATCCCTTTGTACATCGGCGTTTCAGCTACATTTACAACTATCTTCATTTACATACAAAGTGAATTGTCCCCCTTACATAGGTATAAATCTCGCAAGAACCCTTTATCTTCTTCAGTTTCAACCCAAACTTCTGCATATTTTTTCCTTTGTTGGATATATGTATTCCTGCATAAGAATTTTCTCCGCAGGAAAGTGACTTATAAATATACTTTTCGCCTATATACTTTTCATCTGGTGTTTTGATTGATGCGGAATAATTGTTTTTGCTATAGAGAAAACTTTTCTTGAGTGTCAATGTTAAATCTCCGTTGTTTTCTTGACAAGAGTAAACATTCCAATACAATTCTCCCTCTCCATCTAATGCATTTGAATAAAAGTCTATAACAAATCCATTTCCTTTATAGATGGTGGTGACATTGTCTGTTGCTTTATTAACAGGCTCGCAATAAGCATCGGATTCAGCATAGAAACCAGTGTACATTTGAGTAGTTTGTTCATCGTATAAGTTATGCTTCTTTAGCTTTGTCATAGCCTCTGTTGATGCATAGAAGAATTGATACATATTATTGATATACGTACTGTCTTTCAAGTAATTTGTTTCTTGGTCAAAATAAGCATCTACTTCCTTCCAATTTTGGAAATGATGTAGAAAGCTATCACGTGCCATTGTTAATATGGATTGATTGATTTCAATAAATTGCTCCTTGTTCAGCCTTTTATTTCTAATGATGTCTTCTCGCATACATACGATGTCATTGCTTATGTTCATTTTGGATTCTATGCTGTTTTGCAGACTGCTTAGTGCGTGGACAATTATTTCTGGCACTTCGAATTCTTCATCTCTAGATTCTGCAACAATTTCAAAAATATTAGTTGGATTATCAACAAGGGAAACCAGATCTTCGCTTATTTCTTTTAATACTTGTTGTAATTCTTGTTTGGCTGAAATAACCCGCTCATCATCTATATTAATGGTGGAAATTTCTTTAGATAGTCGCCTGCATCCTTGTATTCCAGTTTCCAAATCATTGACAAAATCAATAACGGTAGCTCCTTCCGGATACCAATAATCATAAATGTCAATGGATAACACCCAATTGTATTGCTCTATCATACTGATTGTATTGTCAAAATAGGCATGGTACTCTTTTTGCATTTCAACTTTGGCTTCTTCAACCGGATTGGGTGTTGTACAAGATAACAACAAGCATAGCATAGTCATGCTTATGAGTCGGAATTTATAGATATGGTTCATCATGATAATTTATAGATATATGGATATGTATTCTTGCATATTAAAATCAGAAAACGTGATATAATCCACTCTGGAAAGGTGTCGAGGATTTCCGTTTTTAGTCAATGTCCCTACATTTTCCATTGAGGATTATTGGGAGCAAGCATATCAATGATTTCCTTAGGACGCCTTTTCAGATAGGGACGCAAATTAATAGTATCGCCAAATCCAAGCAATATGATGGATTCTTTCATATCGCCTACAGATAGACGGATTACCTCTAAATTTTTGCGTTGCAATTCTTCATCAATCTCTTTGTCTAAGCTTTCAGGATTGGTGCAGCGTTGTGGGTAGAGATTTAGCATGATAAAGCCATCAAAGCCATTCCGCTCTGCAAATCCCATTACTTTTGTGATTGTCAAATCGGCAATTTGTTCGTTAGCAGTACTTGGATTTACACCAAATACGACTAGCTTTCTATCGCCTTCTTTAGTTAGTGAAAAGCGAAACTCATTCGCATTTCCTTTCATGGTTACATTTTCATATTTCATAATTTAGGATAAAAGTTTTGATTAGCGTAATTGAAAATAATAAGTTATTGTCCCTACTTGATTGCCTGTGCTGTCTATGGCATTAAAACGAGCCTTTTGGGCGGCTTCCATTGCTGCTTTACACAAGTCGGTACTTGATGTATTTGTTTGAGAATTAACACTGGTAGCTATTACGTATCCGGCTGGGTTTACAGTAATATCAACAACCACCCTTCCTTCTTCTGCCACATTGTGTCTTGGGCGTGGTAGTCCTCCTACCAATGAACGCCCGGAAAGATTAAAAGTACCATATCCACTTCCTTTTTGTATTACAGGTGAGGGGGCTTTTTCTATTTCATAATCATATTTGCGCCAACGGCTATGTCCACGATCAACCTCTCCTTCTATTGTTTCGAAATTATCTATAATAATAGAATGTAAATCAATTTTAACTGCACCTTCAGCAATGTCTCCGGTTGTTATGTCTTCACGATAACATTTCTGGCAAACCCCATGTTCGTATGTTGCGTGGAAGACATATATACCGTCGTCATCTTTAAAAGTCCAATCACCATCCATATAGCCATTCTCGTCAAACTGTCCACTAAAAGAACCCCTATAATGAAATAATCTGTGCCAAGTATAACCAATGTCTGTCCCTTTTGCAGAACCTACAAATTTTCCATCCTTAATAGTTAAAAGAAGTATACAAGCGTTATCACCTCCATTGATGAATTGATACATACCATCCAAAACCCCATCTTTATATGATAATTTCAGGGATTTCTTATATCCTTTGTAAATCCATTGGCCATCCTTTTTGTTATTTTTGAATTGTCCAGTAATTTTATGATAAGGAGTAGTATAAACAAAGCTCCCTTCATAAATTCGTCCTCCATCAGGATTGTCTTTGTATGAATAAGTTGCAGTTCCTTCTCGATACTTACCAGAATAAATCTTTAAAGACTGGGCGATAGACACATTCCATAAACTTAAGAATGTAATTAAAAATAAAATGTTTAATTTCATTATTGTTTATAAATTAGATCCCCCAGTTCCAAAAGGAGATTTATATACAGAAAAAGCGTGGAACTGCATGCCACGTCTTAGATGAAGGTCGTAGGAAAATACCTTGAGTACAGATATGGATATAGCCGCCCACGCCTATAGCGTGAGAACCACTATGCTATCCTTGTGCTCTTTGAAAATTTCCTACGTTTTCATCTACAAGATAAGCATAACGCTTCTAAAAATTCTAACTATGTCTTGGAAAGAGCATATTCAATCCAATACAAAAATATGAAAAACAGCTGAATAAATGAAACCAAAACCCCTTATTTTCTATTACGTTTTATATCCTCAATCCTCTTTTCGGTCTGTTCTCTTCTTTTTGGGTGTGGCTTATACCCAGCTTTTCTTTGAGTTCCTGAAACTTCATTCTGAACCATTCGAGTATGGGCATGTCGTCAATGCACAGCCGGAATTTTCCTTTCTCCTGCGGGTGCTTCTCCACGGTTGCCGTCGAGTGCTCCGTCCTGAACTTCTCCTTGTGTTCCTTCGAATAGAGCCTTCCTTTGAACTCCACGGGTTGTAGGCTGACAATCCGCCTTGTCAGTTCCTCGGTAAACCCCACTTCCCGGCATTGTTCGGCTATGGGCAGCAGTTCCGTTACGATAGGGAAATAGGTGTCTATCTGTTCCAGCCTGTTGTCGTATTCCCTGATTTTTTGCTGGTAGCTCCGGTCTATCTTGTTTATCTCGCTGTTGTGGCGGTTTTCCATTTTTGTCTGCTCCCTCTGTTCGGCTTGCACCTGCTTTTGCAGATCCACAATTCTCTTTCTTGCTTATTCTATGTGATGATGCGCAAGAATGGGGTAGAAAGAGTATAACAGAACTATATACAAAGCCTAGTAATACATACACTTTCGAAAGTATTGAATGTGCATTAGATGGAGAATTTTTTGAATGCAAGTTTAAAGATAAATATCAGGTAAATAGCGAATCTGTCAAGCAAGTGTTAGATAGTTTCAAACGTCAATCTAAAACATACATTAACATCTTTAGGGACGGACAAGATACCGTTTCTCGAAATTTCAACTTTACCAGACAGGTTGAAATAGCCGTAATAGGCGGGAATAATGTAAACTACTTGCTGAAATTAATGGTAACAACAGAAGAACAAACAAAAATTGTGATAACAAAGACAGATGGAGAGCCTTTAGAGAAGAAAGATATTATGCAACAACTTATTTCGGATATCTTCGATAAAGAGCATCCAATACTATCAGAGGATAATAAAACGTTGATATTGGTGTTATAACATTATTGTCAGTCCGAACTATCTGACAGGAAAGGCGGTAGTTCTATGCTTATACCCGCTGAGAGAACATGATGAGGTATCTACAGGATGGACATCCGTATTGATAATAATCTGGCAGAAAATGTCATCCCCCCTCATATTGGACAGAAAGTACTACCTGCTCTACAGTGATTACTAGGCGACGGTTAACATGAGTGCATCTGTTCGTTATTGACTACATGCATAGGCGCATAAAGTAACCTTATGTAGATACCTGAATGACGTAGTAAGAATGTCATATATGCAGAAGGTAACTTATGAGGAGCTGTTACAAATGCTGCCACACAGATGGAAGGACGCATACAATGGATGATGGAGATATAAATGATAGATGGGAAAACTTTCCGAGTCATGATATATTTAAATGATAATACAATTCTCAATAGAATTAGAATTAAATGATAAATCCAAAATGCTCTCTGAAATATATTATATTTCACATGGTTTATGGTTGTATTGTTCAAAACACCTATCTTTATATTGTTGGAACAAGCTAAATTCCTATTGGAAAAACATAGAAGCTATGTAGGTGCAAGATTGGGGCTTTGGGGGGAGAAGTTTTGTAACTTATTGAATGTCACAAGTAATTATGAACTCCGTTAGTCTCGTACGCACCGCTTCTCAAGAAAGCAAAATTAGGAAAAGCTCTGATTCTCAACGGAATTAGGGCTTTTTTGTTTGTTTGAGGTGAAGCAGATGTAGTGTTTCTGAGAAGTATGTCAGGTGCAAATTCAGTTGCTTTTTTAGGACTACTGAAAATGCAACTAAATATAAACCGCAAAACGTCTTGTAATGCTTTTCCAAATCGTTTAGTGAGTATTTTACATCTGCTAATACAAGAATAACGGCAATTTTGTTATTCATTTTAGTGCCGTTTGAATGGTTATTAAAAGGCATTTAATGAGAATTGAGCATGAATGTATTCTATAATTTAAAAAATAGTGTTCGGGTAAGATGCTAATAATTATATACGACAAAGAGCCTGCCGTTTTTTAACAGCAGACTCTTTTTTATACAGGAAAATATGTAAGAGAGTAGTTTTAAAATTTGTATCCTACGGTAATGCCTATATTCGCATTGTGTGGGGCATTTCCATCCATGATCTTGCAAAATCCGAGTTGGGTGTCAAGCCCTACCAGAATTTGTCCGAATTCTACACCTAGTCCGATGTTCCATCCTGCATCAAATCGGTTGTATCCAAGTCCGTCATCACCGAATGTGTCAATTTTCTCGTCAGCATTTATACCGACATTACCAATGGAGGCCTCGCCGTCGAATTTAGCTTTTCCACCTACACCACAGGCAAGATATGGTCCTGTCGCAACCACTAAGTTAGTGTTGTTTGCAATGTTGAAGCGGAATTGTACATTGATGGGGAGTTCCAGATAAAGCTGGTTGATTTTTACATCTGCATCAGCATCCACGATACCTTCGTATCCTTCCGAATACTTTGCACCTTTCTGCGAGAAAAACAGTGAGGGTTGCAAGGAAATGATGTCGGTGAACTGATATTCCATTCCGACACCAAGACGTACTCCGGGTTTGAATTTGGAGTGATCCGAGTTGTCGCCGATATAGCTGCTGAGGTTAAGACCGGCTTTTACATTGAAAGACAATTGCGCAAAACTCATCGTGCAAAACAGCGCAAATAAAACGGTTAAAACACTTTTTTTCATCATAATTATAAGTTTAAAATCAGTTAGGTTGTTATTTTGAAATTTCCTTTTCTTTTTTTTGTATAATGTTGATAAAAGAAGAACTGATGATACCGGTAGGAATGGCTACCATCGCCACGCCTACCAGGCAGATGATACATCCCAGCAACTTCCCTAAAGGCGTAACCGGATAAATGTCTCCGTAACCTACGGTGGCAAACGTGATGATAGCCCACCATATTCCGTCTCCGATATTTTTGAAAACTTCGGGCTGAGCACCTCTTTCGATATAATACATGAGGATGGCTGAAAAGCAGATAGTGATGAAACTTGCAGTATATGCAGTTTCAAGTTCCTCTTTTACGGCTGAGAGCGCCCGGCCGATAATCCGGAAAGAACGAGAGTGCCGTATCAGTTTGAAAATGATAAAAATATAAGGCAGGATGATGACATGCACCACTTCCGTATCCCAATATATATAGGTAAGGATACAAGGTAGCACAGCTACGAAATCTACAAATCCATAGAAAGAGAATGTGTATTTCAGACGTGCTTTCACAGCCTTTCTGCCGGGATAAAGTGCCGGTGCAGATAAGATACGGGCTATGTACTCCACTAAAAATACGAAAGAGGATACATAGGTCACTCCGAATAGAGGTAACCTGTATGCGGCCATTTCCTCATACGAACTTCCGATGATTGCTGCAATGGAGATAAGGATAAAGAAAAGTACGAAATAATGTACATACTTTCTCCCTAAAAATCGCTGTATCAATATATAGAGTTTCATTACGGATAAATTTGTATGCGGGCTTTGCACCGTCGTTTTTTAGTTTAATAATTTTATTGTACGGTACATGGTTCTGCCTAATGTTTTCAACCAAAAAAACAAAACCTTGTCCGAATGCAGAAACGAAGGTAGCAATATATTTATTGTTTGGGAAATAAAAAATGGTATAAAAAACATTCATCGACTGCTAATCGGAAAAAGTGAATACTTTTGCTGAAAATATCAATATTAATCTTACTGTATACAGCTAAAAAAGAACAAAAAGAGCAATGTTAACTGTACGAGAATTTGGACTACGGACGGAAATCCATACCTTTGTTCCCATAATTCTATTTTGTAAATGATAATGAAAAAAGTAATTTGTTTATTGTCGCTATTGGCATGTTTATTTCCGGTTGCCGGCATGGCGCAGGGCTTGCATTTCGGCTTGAAAGCTGGTGTGCTTGGCAACAAGGCGGATATTCACGGAATGAGTAGTCAGATCAAGGAAGAGAATCAGACCGGTTTTCAGGTAGGTCCCATGTTGCAATATCAGACCGGTTTTTATGGTCTTGCTCTTGACTTTTCCTTATTGTATGTGCAGCGCGGTGTGAAACTTACCAATACTGCCAACGGTGCAAGTACCGATGTAAAAACGCAAAGTATTGACATCCCTATTGAGCTGAAATGGGAGATGGGCATATCAGACAATTTTGACCTGTTCCTGGGGGTGGGACCCTCTTTTTCTTTTTTGGTAGATGAGGATAATTGGGGGCGTAAGCTTGCCCATATAGCTGTAGATGTCATAGACAAAGATCTCTCATCCATGGGTTGGCGTTCCACTGAGGTCGGTATCAATCTTGGCGGCGGTGTTAAGATTGTAAATCACCTGATGTTGAGCTGTTACTATAATATCGGTCTGACGCAATCTGCCAAACATCATATCGGCGGAAACAAGCACGATGCCATAGACCAGATATTTGACGGTGATGTATTTGAATCCAAAAACAGGTATTGGCAGTTATCCCTTTCTTATGTGTTTTAGTTGAAGATACGTGGTATGGATGGGGCTGTCTCCTTTTTATTGCTTATCTTTGCGGCCGCATTTATTGATAGACACAGATTGTCTGAAATTATTAGATTATGAAACAGAAACGGATACCGTTGGTAGGGGAGCAATACCTTGTTCCTTTTATATTGATTACTTCTCTCTTTTTCCTATGGGGATTTGCACATGCCATTTTGGATGTGCTGAATAAGCATTTTCAGGAACTGCTGGATATAACAAAGGCGCATTCGGCTTTTATCCAGGCGATGATGTATATGGGCTATTTCGTAATGGCTGTTCCTGCGGGATTATTCATAAGCCGTTTCGGGTATCGCAGGGGAGTGGTTTTCGGGTTGCTGCTGTACGGTATCGGTTCGTTGCTGTTTATTCCCGGGCAATACTATCTGTCATTCAATATGTTCTTGTTTGCCCTTTTTGTCATCGGTTGTGGATTGACATTCCTTGAAACGGCTGCCAATCCTTATGCAACGGAATTGGGGGCGAAGGAAACGGCAGCCAGCCGCCTGAATTTTGCACAGTCCTTCAATGGTCTGGGATGTATTTGCGCTCCTGTGCTGGCAGGTCTGCTTTTGTTTTCGGAAGATGGGAGCGGCAGTGCGGGTAATGTGGCTCTGCCTTATGTAGGCATGGGGATAGTGGTGCTGCTGGTAGCGTTGGTTTTCTCGAAGATTAAGTTACCCGAAATAGAGCATAGGGCAGAGGTGGATGAAGCCGGGCATGAAATAGGGCTGTGGTCGCATAAACTCTTTATCTTTGGTTTGCTGGCTCTGTTTGCTTACGAAATAGGGGAAATCTCCATTAATAGTTTTTTCATTAATTATGTAGTGGAACAGGGGTGGATGAATGCCCGTGAAGCCTCATTGGTACTTTCATTCGGCGGATTGGGATTATTTATGCTGGGACGTTTTGCTGGCAGTTGGATTATGGGGCGTGTACGTGCGGAGAAGATGCTGCTGGTTTGCGCTACGGGAACGGTGGTGACTACTCTTGTGGTGTTGCTTGATGTGGGCATGGTGTCGCTGGTTGCACTGCTCTGCGGATATGCTTTTGAGGCTATTATGTTTCCTACTATTTTCGCTCTTTCTCTAAGAGGGTTGGGCAACCATACCAAGCGCGCTTCCTCTTTCCTGATGATGTCTCCGGTAGGCGGGGTGGTAGGTCCGCTGTTGATGGGGCTTGTGGCGGATTATACAACAATGGTGATGGCGTTTATCGTACCTTTGGCTGCCTATTGCGTAGTATGGTGTTATGCACGCAAAATGCTGTCTGTTGTAAGAAAGGCACAATAAAGAGGTTGCCGATATAGGATATATTAAAAAAAGAGTTGCAATATAGGGAACTGTCCCGTTATTGCAACTCTTTTATCTTTTACGCAAAGATGTGTATGTTACTTTATCTTATTCAAGTTTTCCTGTGCCTTTTCCGGTTCTATGGTCAAAGCTTTGGTGAACCATTCCTTTGCTATTTCACTGTCGCCCGACAGCCATGCCAGCACGCCCAGGTTGTTCCATGCACGAGGATCGTCTTTTACCCTTTCTATGTATTGCTGCGCGCGGTCAAAGTCACCGTAAACGATGTTGGCAGAGGCAGCGTTGATATTTGCCACAATATCTGTGGGATAATTGGTAGCGGCTATTTCGTACACTTCCCTGTATTCTTTCGTTCCCGGCCGGAAGTTCTTGGCTACGCCGTACATTTCCTGCAGATTCAGCATCTTGGGATTGGTATAAATCAATGTTGCGGCTTCGGAGTTGCGTACTTCGCGTATTTCGTAATCTATGGCGATAGACAGACGACGCAGGCGGGGATAATATTCATTCATCATGGCACGGTAGGAAGCGCTGCCCAGTCCTGATTTCAGTCTGGCTTCACGTACATCAGGGTTGGTGTACTTATTGATTATTTCCAATGCTTTGTTCGCATAGTCGGGCTTATCTTCCTCAAGCATCTTGACAAGGCTGTCCCAGTCTTCACCGGCTGATGTTACGTTCAGTATGCTGTCCGGGAAGTGATAACTTCCTCTGAGATAGAGGGAGAAAGAGTCGGCGCGTTTTGTGGCTACGCGGTCGTTGGTCTTGGCAGAGCCGTCGGGTGAAGCATAGCCGCATATGTTGATGGCTTTGAAAGTAACCAAGTCGCCTTCGGTCAGCGGGTTCAGGGTTTCCTTCAGCTTTTGAAGCTCAGCGGAGTTGTTTTTGAAATCGGCTTTGAATTCCGTTCCGCCCGCTGCATATTCTATATACAGGGTGTTTTGTTCAGAGCGCACTTTCAACGGCTTTTCTGTCGGGGTGAGGTAGGATACCATGCTCATGCAGGGTTCGCAGATGGAACCTTTCTGCGGCAATGGTTCTTCTTCTACCACAACTACCGGTTCTATCACCTGAATCTCGGGTAAATCCAGCAGACAGTCTTTCCTGCCTTCCTGCAATATCCACATATCCGCCTGGCTCATCCATTCTTCGTAGGGGAGGCATACGGTATAGTTCACGAGGTTCCGGCGGTCGGCAGACTTGCCTTTAATAATGGTATAAGGCGCATTGTAATCGCCTTTCCTGGCAAGCTTACGGTCTTTGTGGCGCATCTTGAACTTGTTTTTACCGGTGACGACAACAGGCGGCAAGGTCTTGCAGTTCTTTCCCGCAAACAATACCGGAGTAAAGGCGTAAGACTGGGTACTGTTGACTTTTACGGCTTCCATATTAAACTTAAAGTCCAGGGTCAGCGTATCGTTTTCCAGAGTCAGCACCGGCTTGGTGACTTTTACCTCACCTGCCCATGCTGCCAATGGCAGCATGGCAAACAGCAGACAATATATCTTTTTCATATTCTTCTTGTTTTGGTTGATAAATTCAGAGTGATTGGGTTTCTACCGTTTTGTATTTACGCTTGTGCTTCGGTCCGAAAGTAAAGTTGATACCCATATTTACGTTGACGGCTGCACGGCTGATAGGAGCGTAGTAGGCCGGTTCGTATTTACACATGGGAACATCTGCACCGATGAAGAAGTTGAAGCCGCGCGGGTGGAAATTCAGCATGATGCCGGCATCGGAGCCAAAGTTGGATAAGGCGTAGTTTACCGATGCTTCAAACCAGGAGAGGGGAGCAACATTTGCCGAAACGCGTGCTTCCGTCCATGAGTGCTTGCCTTGCATGCGGGTGGTGGAGAGGAAGCCGAAGCTCAGACGGTCGTAAGCGGGCAGGGTATATTGAGCGCCCAGGTGCAGGGTGGCTGCAAGGGCGGTGGTACGCTTTAATCCTTCCCCTGCTTTATCAAACTTTGCCAGATCTGCCAGGTCATCTACCAATTCGTCCACTTGGGTGTCCAGTTTCTTGTTATTATCGGTTCCGTCGTCTTTCACGGAGATGTCGCTAAAACCGTTGAACGTGAAGTCTTTGTTCATTGTTCCTTTGGTGGTGTTTTTCCATGAAATGAAACCGAGGTCGAGCAAGGAGGCGGAGAATGTCCATTCGTCATTCAGTTTGTAGGTCGCTCCCAAATCAATAGCCATACCGAAACCTGTGGGGCCGAGGTTGTCCGTATCGAAATCGATGTCATCGTATGAAATCTGTCCGTCGGTTCCGTCTTTCAGTATCGGGGTTCTGTCTCCGTTGGCATCCAGGATATAGTCGTCTTCCTGATAGTTGCCGGTTTCGCCTTTGGTGGGCACGATGAGGCCTTTGGCAGACATGTAAAGCTCGGCATTTTTCGGGGTGATGGTCCATTGGTCCTGAGAGGCGAGAATGTTCAGTTCGTCAATGTGCATGGTTGCTTTTGCCAGTCCCACGAGCGCTTTTACTTTGGCGCCTACCGTGAGGCGTTCGTTGATTTCGCGTGAGTGACCGAAAGCAATTTCCGCATAGTTGGTAGATACGATGTTCACGTTCTTCACGTTGTAGCTGCTTCCCGTTTCGCTGGCTACCCCGTTTTTCATGAACTTGAAAAGTTCATCGGGCATGAAAACGTTGGTATTGGACTTTACGGAGATGCCGAGTGTGTTAAAACCGCCCCAGGCGTGGAAGCCTAAGGAAAGAATCGATTCGTCTACGTTGACACCTACTTTCAGCCTTTTGGGCAATCCTTTCAGGAATTCGGCGCTGCTCACTTCCTCGTTCATAAAGGTGGTGAGGTCGCCGTTGGCTTTCTTGAAGATAAAGTCGCCTACGCCGCCTGTGGATTGCGCGCCGATTGTAAGATTGCCCAAGCCGGGAAAACTGACGTAGCCGCGTTCGCCCATAAAGGCGGGGTTTAGTTCGTGACGGTAGGTACTTCCTTCCAGAAAATAGGTTGAACGGCTGTTCTGTGTCTGTGCCATCGCATCGCCGATTGCAAGTGTCGCTACGGCTCCAGACAGTATAATCGCTAAAACATTTGTTTTCATTCGTTTCGTTATATATGATTGTTGAATCTTTTGTCTGTATCGCATGAAATAATTTCCCTTAGTTCAAATCTACTTTGATACCGTTGGGAATTTTTAGTTTCATGTCTTTAAGCTGCATCCATTGTGTGCTTAGCAACTGAACATCGGTGGCTTGTCCGGGCACGGCTGCTATCTTCAGCTTCAGGCCGTCCAGCTTGCTGATGGCGCCTTCCGCTGTTTCATTCAAGTTGACGTTGAGCGCGCTTGAAACTTCGGTCTTGCCGTCTTTGCTTTCCGTGATGGTTCCCTCTACGGTTACGTCGATGTCTTTTATCACGTTTCCGTTGGCATCCAGTGCGCTTACGTTGTCGTTCTTGATTTCCATTGCCAAAGGAATGGTGTTGACGGCATTTATGGAAAGAACGGCTTTTTTGATGTCTACATCTTCAAGGTCGAGGTCGAAGTTATCGAGTGTTTCTTCATACACGATTTTCAGGTTGCTGCCGAAGCTCAGGGGGATGTCGATGTCGTATGCGCTGTTCAGCGTGTAGTCCTGTCCTAAATTGACGGTGTAATACTGTTCTGTCTTTACGGCCGGCTTTAGCTCAACGTTGATGTGGTCGGGTATCGTTTCGATAATATCATTCAGATTGGGTACGACAACTTTGGTTGCATTTGCCTCAACCACCGTTTGCTCATCACGTACTATTGAAATTGTCTGTTGCTTGTCTCCGCTGGGTTTTAATGTGATGGATGCACCACCGTTACCGCTTCCTATTTTTACGATTTTAGTTACTTTACCGTCTTTATATCCGGTCAGGACACCATCCATTTCTACATCCGTGTTCAGTGGGTTGTTGGCATTGAATGAGAAAACAGGATTGGTGATGTCCAGTCTTATTTCATCGTCTTGCAGGAAGTCGGGCAGATTGTTCAGTTCCACTTCGGTAGGCTTCACGTCGATGTCAGGCTGGATGGTGCCATAAACTTCGCTTACAGCCATTTCTGCAAGGGTAATGGTAGGAGTGATATTTAAAGAGCCGTTGCCGGAGGGAGTTGTTACGTTTATGCCTTGCATCTCTATCTTTATCTCTTGGTTTTCGATTTTAAGGATTCTGTCGCCATTCTCTTCGTCAACTCTGTTTCCTTCACCGTATTCCTTTCCGAATACGTATTTGTTGATTTTCAGTTCTTTTGTAAATCCGGAATAGGGTTCTATCTGTACATCAGTCATGGTAAGGGTCTGTCCATTCAGTCCGTTCTCTTTCTCAAATTGTATGAAGTTCGGGAAGGTGATTGTCATAGTTCCCACTTTAACCAATGAGGTTGAAATTTCACCGCTAAGTTTTAATTTAAGAGTCAAGGTCGTTGGCATATCGGCAGCCAAGGAGCCGATTTCTATGACGGCTTTGTCCACACCATGGGCTTCTGCGTTGATGAATCCCTCTGATTCTGCATTTGGGATTAAAATATCATAAACATCACTATCATGGTTCCCACTGATTATTCTAATCGGTTCTATAGGATTCGATGATTCATTAACTGTAACCAGCTTTACCGACGTATTCGTCTCATCAATATTATCCTTTTTCAGCAGATGATATTCTCCATCCACAATCTGCAAATCATCCCCCTCGTCCAGTTCGATGATTTTATCCAATGTTATCTTCTCCGTATATCCCACGGGAATTGCCAGATGTTCGCCACCTGCACTGATTGTCATGTCGATGTCCTTGTTCAGGTCATAACTGTTATCGATGCACGATGTGGTTATTCCGAACGATGTCAGTAATAGGACCGCAGCTATAAGCGGTCTTTTCTTTGTGTTTAGCATCATAATTTTACTGTTTATAATTGTTTTGTTGTTTACTTATGTATTCAATATTATGGAAAAACGGAATAGATTAAAAGAATTTCGGGCTACTTTTAAAAGCTGTGCAAATGTATAAATTTTATTTAATTAATAATACCTTAATCGTTAAAAATGCAAGAATATGGGTGAAATAAGATTGTTTAATCCTTTCTGATACACAACTGTTTTATTGAAAATAGTTTATAGTTTAAAATGCTGAAACATTCGGCTGTATACTGAATGCCTTTCAGTCGTATACTCATCCTATTTCGGTCGTATACTTAAATAGGCTCAGTCGTATACTGAATAACGCCACTTTTATGTCTATTGATTATCAGTGAATTACAAATTCTGTATAAAAATAATAAATTACGACAATTTGAATCTTTATTCTTAAAACTGCTTAAAAATTACTTAAGGCATAAAGTTTAATATTTATCTTTGAACAATTTACAATCAAAACATAAAACCGATAATACTGAATGATACAAATTATACAATTAAAGGGAACAGACAGGCGGCTATATGAGCTTGTAGCGCCATTGGTGATGAATCCCGATGTCTTAAAGCAGAATTATAACTACCCGTTTCGTACATCGGAAGATTTTGTTTGGTTTGTGGCAGTAGAAAAGAGGAAAGTTATAGGTTTTATACCCGTAGAAGAGAAGAAGAAAGAGTGTATCATTAACAACTACTATGTAGAGGACAACAATGAAAGCACGCTGAAGCTATTATTGGAGAAGGTTATATCGAATGCAACTGCGGGTAAGGAATTGACATCGGTTACTTTCATGGAGCATTGTTCTCTTTTTAAGGAATTAGGCTTTTCGGAGGAGAAAGTCTGGACTCGCTACGTGAAAATGAAAAAAGACAGATAACTATGGCTGTTTCTAAAAATGTATACGAACTTGCGCAGGAACGTTTAGAACTGATTTTTAAAGAGTTCGATACAATATGCGTGTCGTTTTCCGGAGGGAAGGACAGTGGCGTATTGCTGAACTTGTGCATAGATTACATCCGGCGTAATAATTTAAAGCGAAAATTGTGTGTGTTTCATATGGATTATGAGATACAGTACACCGTAACCATAGATTATGTAGACCGTATATTGGAAGCCAATAAGGATATTCTGGAAGTCTATCGGGTATGTGTCCCTTTCAAGGTCACCACCTGCACATCCATGTATCAGAGCTATTGGCGTCCTTGGGACGAGAGTATGAAGGAGCTTTGGGTGCGTCAGATGCCGCAGGGTTCTTATACGAAAGAAGCGTTCCCTTTCTATACGGAGAAAATGTGGGATTACGAATTCCAAATGCACTTTGCCAAATGGCTGCATCAGCGGAAAGATGCGGTGCGCACCTGTTTCCTTATTGGTATCCGCACGCAGGAAAGCTTCAACCGCTGGCGCAGTATTCATCTGAACCGTAAATACCAGATGTACCATAACTACAGGTGGACTTCCAAAATAGGCAATGACATATTCAACGCTTATCCCATCTACGACTGGAAAACGACGGATATATGGACTGCCAACGGTAAGTTCGGCTTCGATTATAACCATCTGTACGATTTGTATTATAAGGCGGGTGTCAATATAGAGCGCCAGCGTGTGGCAAGTCCGTTTCTGTGCGAGGCGCAGGAGAGCCTTGCATTGTATAAAGTGATAGACCCCAATACCTGGGGGAAGATGATAGGACGTGTCAACGGGGTGAACTTTACAGGTATCTATGGCGGTACTCACGCCATGGGCTGGCAGAGCGTACGCATTCCCGAAGGATATACCTGGAAGAGCTTTATGCAATTCCTGCTTTCCACCTTGCCCGAAGAAACCCGGCGCAACTATCTGAAGAAGCTGACCGTCAGCATCGAATTCTGGCGGACAAAAGGGGGATGCCTGGGCGAGAATACCATAAAGAAGCTGCAAGACGCAGGCATTCCCATCGAAGTGATGAATCATACCAATTACAAGACAAACAAGAAACCTGTCCGCATGGATTATCTGGATGATATCGATATAACGGAATTCAGGGAAATCCCCACCTACAAGCGCATGTGCATCTGTATCCTAAAGAACGACCACGCGTGCAAGTACATGGGGTTTGCCCTGACCAAAGAGGAGATATACAAGCGAGACAAGATAATGGAACAATTCAAAAATATGATGTTATGAGTGTAGATAAAAGTCCGGTATATAATGTAAAAGCAATTCCCGTAGAAAAGATACAGGCCAATGATTATAACCCCAATGTAGTGGCACCGCCCGAAATGAAATTGCTGGAACTGTCCATCTGGGAAGACGGATTTACAATGCCCTGCGTGTGCTATTACGACCAAGAAAAAGACAACTATATATTGGTAGACGGCTACCACCGCTATCAGGTATTGAAAACTTCCAAGCGGATTTATCAGCGTGAGAACGGCTTGTTGCCGGTTGTTGTGATTGATAAGGAGCTGTCCAACCGCATGGCGTCCACTATCCGTCATAACCGTGCGCGCGGGGCGCATAACATCGAGTTGATGTGCAACATCGTTGCCGAACTGGATCGTGCCGGTATGTCCGACCAGTGGATTATGAAAAACATAGGAATGGACCGGGACGAGCTGCTTCGTCTGAAGCAAATTTCGGGTTTGGCAGACCTGTTTGCCAATAAAGATTTCAGTATTCCTGACAACAAGCCGGAATATATGCCTTGATAGTTGAAATAATTCTCCTGCAAACTTGCATATTTTAACCAAATCTCCTACATTTGTCAGCACATAAACAGAACAAACAAGTTGCATGGTCTTCGGACACAGAAATAAGTGCTGCATGAAAAAAATATTGGTTAGCGGTGGTGCCGGCTTTATAGGTTCTCATCTGTGTACCCGGCTGATTAAAGACGGACACGAAGTAATATGCCTGGACAATCTCTTCACCGGTTCGGAAGAGAACATAGCCCACCTGAAAGGAAATCCCCGTTTTCAGTTTGTGCTTCACGATGTGGAATTGCCCTACGAGGCGGAAGTCGATGAGATTTATAACCTGGCTTGCCCCGCATCTCCGGTACATTATCAGCACGATGCCATAAAAACGATTAAAACCTCGGTATTGGGAGCCATCAATATGCTGGGGCTGGCCAAAAAGACGGGTGCAAAAATCATGCAGGCGTCTACCAGCGAAATCTACGGCGATCCTGTCATACATCCCCAAGTGGAAAGTTATTGGGGAAATGTAAATCCAATCGGTATCCGTTCTTGTTATGATGAAGGCAAGCGTTGCGCAGAGACGCTTTTTATGGATTATTACCGTCAGAACGGAATACGCATAAAGATTATACGTATTTTCAATACATACGGTCCGCGCATGCTGCCCGATGACGGGCGGGTGGTTTCCAACTTTGTGGTCCAGGCACTGCAGGACAAGGACATCACAATTTACGGTTCGGGTGTTCAGACCCGCAGTTTCCAGTATGTGGACGACTTGATAGAGGGGATGGTGCGTATGATGAATACGGAAGAAGGGTTTATCGGCCCGGTAAATTTGGGCAATCCCAACGAGTTTTCCATCCTTGAACTGGCAGAGAAGGTTATTAGGCTGACAGGTTCCAAATCAAAACTGATATTCAAACCACTGCCGCACGATGATCCGAGACAACGGAAACCGGACATTACGTTAGCCAAACATAAACTGGACTGGCAGCCTGTAATAGAGTTGGAGGAAGGCTTGCTCCACATGATTGAATATTTCGGCAAATATCGTTCCTGAATAAATATGGTACCAATAACGGGAAAAAATATAATACAAAGATGAACATGGAAATAAATCCTTCTGAGTACAAAATCCTCATCGTAGATGATGTGATGTCCAACGTATTGTTGTTGAAAGTACTCCTGACAAATGAGAAGTTTGCGATTGCTACGGCAAACAACGGACGGCAGGCCTTGGAACAAGTGGATAAAGAACATCCGGATTTGGTGCTGCTGGATGTAATGATGCCCGATTTAAGCGGCTTTGAAGTGGCGCAACGTCTCAAATCCAATCCCGATACAGCGGATATTCCAATCATCTTTTTGACAGCGTTGAACAGTACAACGGATATAGTGAAAGGGTTTCAGGCGGGTGCCAGTGACTTTATTTCCAAACCTTTCAATAAGGAAGAGCTGATAATCCGTGTCACCCATCAGGTTTCATTGGTGGCGGCCAAGCGTATTATTCTGAATAAGACGGAAGAGTTGCAGCGCATCATTGCCGGGCGCGACAAGTTGTATTCTGTAATTGCCCATGATCTGCGTTCTCCGATGGGCTCTATCAAGATGGTGCTGAACATGCTGATGCTCAATCTGCCCGTTGAGAAGATTGGCGGTGAGATGTACGAACTGCTGACAATGGCAAACCGGACAACGGAAGATGTGTTTTCATTGCTGGATAACCTGTTGAAGTGGACAAAAAGCCAGATTGGCAACCTGAATGTTGTCTATCAGGATGTGGATGCCGTGGAAGTGGTAGCCAGCGTGATTGATGTGTTCAATATGGTGGCCGGCTTGAAGAAAATTACCATCCGTGAAGAAAAGCCGGAGAAGTTGCCCGTCTGTACCGATATTGATATGTTGAAAACCATTATTCGCAATCTGCTGAGCAATGCCATTAAATTCAGCAACGAAAATTCGGAAGTGTTGGTGAAGATGGAAGAGCAAGGAGATACAGTGGTAGTCAGTGTAAAAGACAGTGGTTGCGGCATTGATGAAGAAGGACAGCAGAAACTGCTGCATACAGATACGCATTTCAGTACGTTCGGCACAAATAATGAAGAAGGTTCCGGATTGGGATTGCTGCTGTGTCAGGATTTTGCAGTGAAGAGTGGCGGCAAGTTGTGGTTTACATCCAAGAAAGGAGAGGGTTCGACATTCTATTTCTCCATCCCGTTGAAGAAATAAAAAAGAGGACAATAAAACAATAGGGTGCTAAAGTGATATTGGCTGCAATATGATTCCTCAGATTTTATTACTTTAATTGCCCTATTGTTTTATATTGTGCTCCTCTATTTCTTGCATAGTCTTTTAAAGTCACAGTATTCGCATTTCTTCGCATCTTCTGTTTGGGTAAAAGGCTCTTCGGGATTGTATATCTCCTGCAGGAGCGCTGATAGCCGTTCGCGAAACTCATCTTCATAAAACGCAAAATTGTTGACCGGCACTTTGGGCTGGCGCGGTGCGCCCATCTCGATAACGGGCGAATAACTCTCGGATGCCGCACGGTGGATGTACAGCAGGGATGGAGCTACCTTCAGTCCTTGCTTGCGGCACATAATGGCAGCATACAGGAAAGTCTGGAAGATGTAGTTCGGACGGTTGTCGGCAGGGGTAAACAACTGCTCTATGCTTTCGGGAGTCTTGGGAGTGCCACCCGTCTTGTAGTCCACGATGCGCAGGGTATCGCCTTTGCTGTCCATACGGTCTATCGTTCCGCCGATATTCAGCGGAAGTATTCCGGAAGGAGTGTCTATCTCCAGGGTTTCCGTTACTTTTTGTTCCATGCCTTCCATACGGAAAGGGGCGTACTGCAGGTCGTTGCGGAGCAATTGCCGCAGATAGGATGCGATTACTTTGGAGTGGATAAGCTGTGTGCCGTTGTATTCGGGTTGCTCGCCGGCAGGCACATGGAAAAACTCTTCCTTGAAGGCGGTGTCTACGTATGCCTGCAACCTTACGTCGTTGCGGAGCAACTGCTCCAGATCTTCCCGGCGTATCTCCTTTCCGTTGGCTGTGAGGTCCTGGTATACCAGCTCGGCGGAACGGTGGAAGATAGTTCCGAACAGGGCGGAGTCTATCTCTGCGCTTACCTCGTCGGGAGCTTTCAGTCCGGCAACGTAGCGGTAGTAGAATCTGAGCCGGCAGTCGAGGTAGGTGTTGAGTGCCGAAGGCGAAAAGAGTGCGTTGGGATGCCGGCGGATGTCGTATGTGTTGTACATCCGTTGCAGTACCTCGTCCGTCTTGTGTATTTCAATCTTGAGGCTTTGTTGGGGAGATTGCCCGGCTTCCAGATATTGGCGTGAGATGTCGTGGGGAGACTCGACGAGAAACTGGAGCATGAAGCGCGACATCTCACCCCGGTTCAGTCCGTCGGATGCCGTATTGTACAGCAAGGTAATGTTCTCCGCACGCTGTATGAGGCGGTAGAAGTAGTAGGCATACACGGAGTTCTTATGCTCGATGGTAGTCATGCCGAACGCCTTGCGCAGGTTATAGGGGATGAAAGACGAATCTCCGCCCGCCTTGGGGAGCTGCCCTTCGTTGAGGGACAGCATAATGAGGTTGCGGAAGTCGAGGTTACGCGTTTCCAGTACGCCCATTACCTGCATGCCGATGGCGGGCTCGCCGTGAAACGGGATGTTGGTGGCGGTGAGCAGGCGGTTCATCAGGCGTTTCAGCGTGTCTGTATGCAGGCTCAGCCCGTCATTCTCTATCAGGCTGAGCAGGCGGTTGATGAGGGTGTAGCCCTTGAATAGGGACTCCCGGTAGAGCTGGTTGAAGATGTCCTCTTCATCTTTCTCCTGACGGTATATGACGGCTACTTCGCGCAGCAGCTCGGTGAGATAGCGGCAGATGGCAGCAGTTCCGTTCTGCGGGGTGAATACCTGTTCGAGAAAAGCGTCTTTTTTAAGCTCCGACGGGAGAGGGTAGAAGCGGTTGTCTTTGGTGAGCTGCTTCTCCAGGTCTTCGGCCGTGGCGGACAGTTGCCGGGTGTAAGGATGCTTCAGTATGGCAAGTGCGGCTTCGTAGGTATAGCGTCCCGTATCCCTGCGGTAGCCGGCGGTTTGCAGTTCCATAAGGGCGTTGATATAGCTGTATACGGGTGTCTGCGCCAATGGAAATCCCATGGTTATGTTTACGTTCTCCACTTCCGGCGGGATGGAGTGCAGCACGGGCAGCAACAGTGCCTCGTTGCATAGCACAATGGCGTTTTCCTTCTCCTTGCTTGCTTCGGTATCGCTTTTCACGACCGTGCGCACCCATTGGGGCAGGTAGCGGGCCTGCGCATTCTCCGTAGGAGCGGATATGAAACGTATTTTCTTGGGATGCCGCAAGACATCGAAGGCAGTTTCGGGCAGTTGGTTGGGAAACAGCTTCAGGTTGCGCAGGATAAATTCGCCCGCTTCGTGCACGTAGGGCGGTTGCTGTTCGTGGGGCAGGCGGGTGTAGAACACGTCATAATCCCAGTAGAACATGGCTTTGCCCGCATCCTGCAGGCGTTGGAAGAAGCGGGTTTCTACCTTGTTCAGCACATTGAAGCCCACGAATACGTAGCGGTCGTAGCGCAGCCGGTCCGTATCAAGCTCCTCTATTACATGGCGGTACATCATGCCTTCGTATGCGATGCCCAGTTCGGAGAGGTTCTTCCGGTAGTGCCGGTAGATGTCTCCCAGCTTGTCCCAAAGGGAGATGAACTTCTCTTTGAGTTGCGTGCGTTTGTCAATGGAGAAGTTCTGGAAAAACTGTTGTATGGCTTCTTCCTGCTCCTGGTCGAGGAAGTCGTAGTCGTCCATGATGTTCTTCAAATCCTGCAGGTTGCTGAACAGCTTGTCGGCATCTACCAGGTTCTTGTCGGCATCGTCGAAGTCGCTGATAAGCAGCTCGCCCCAGAAATAGAAATCATCCAGAGGCTCTTCGCTGTGCGTTTCTTCGCGGAACACTTTGTACAGTTCGCACACCAGCCGGATAGGGTCGCCGGGTTTCAGAGGCGAAAGGCTGCGGAACAGTTCGCTGATGTTGACATATGCGGGAGACCACAACGGGCGGTCGCTCTGAGCCGCCAGGTATTCGTTGAAGAACAGGCTGGCACGCTTGTTGGGGAATACGATTGCCGTGCGCGACAGGTCGTTCCCTATCTTGGAGTATAGGTCTTGGGCTACTGATTGAAGGAATGTTTTCATACTTTCTCTATTATTTCTTCTTCTACATACCACAGATACCCGCTGATGGCATTGGCGTCATATCCCATGCGGACAAGTAATTCCATATACCCTTGTACCTGTTTGTTATATTTCTTGTTGGGCTTGCCGAACTTGAAGTCTACGACCACGATTGCACCGTCGCGCATCATTACGCGGTCGGGGCGGCGGTTGCGGAGCTCTCCGTTCTCCTGCCAGATGATGTCGCATTCGTTGAACAACTGCCAGGTTCCCGAATACCAGTCCTTGATTTGCGGTTGTGCAAATGCCTTGCGGGTGAGTTCCCGTATCTCTTCCTCTGTCTCGGCACGGCCGATGATACCTTCGAATACCAGACGGTTGACGGCATCGTCGATGTCCGCTTCCGTTTCAATGGCGGAGAACAGCGTATGCAGCAGACGCCCCCGGTTGATGAAGCGCCGGCCGGATTCGGCTTCGTCCACTCCGGCTATGAAGTCGGCGGAACGGTTGGACTGCCGGAATTCGATGTCGTGGCGCATGCTTTCCGTATGTACCGGAAGTTTGACGGGCTTCTGTGCAAGCTTGTTCACAGTGCGGCTTTTCCCGTCCGGAGTGTCCGCATCCTTGTCCTTTCCCTTCCGAACGCAGTGAAGGAGCGCCTCTTCCGACGGATATACCGCTCCGCTTTCATAGACGCTCCCTTCTTCGTCCCAACCTCCTTCTTCCGCTTTGGCCACTTGGGGCAGGGCGGCGGAGAGAAGTTCGGACATAGTGCCTTTCTGGTCTTTCCGGCTCCATACGATAAGATTCTTTCCGGCACGGGTGAATGCCACGTACAGCAGGTTCAGGTTATCCACCCACAACTGCAACCGCTCGTTGAGGTAATCTTGCCGGTAAACGGACTCCGCCATTGTGGACGAGTAGTTGACGGGTACAAGGTCTATGGCATTGTACGGCGCTTCGGGGGCGGTGCACCACACCAGTTGGTTGTATGTTTCGTTCTCCAGTTTCCAGTCGCAGAAGGGGATGAGCACGGTATGGAACTCCAGTCCCTTGGACTTGTGGATGGAGAAGATGCGTATGCCGTCCATTTCTCCGCTGGGAATGGTTTTGTTGCAAAGCGTCTCGTCCCAGTAGCGGATGAAACCGTCGAGGTCGGATGAGTTGTTTTGCAGGTACTCTGTCACCGCATCGAAGAAAGAGAACAGATAGGCGTCCTGCTTTCCGATGCGCCCCATGTCGAACAGTGTGAAGAGTTCTTCCAACAGTTCGTACAGAGGCATCAGGCGCAATTCGTCCATACGGGCGACGAACTCTGCGGGAAGCGCGGTCCTTGCATCGGCGGTCAGCAGTTTGTGCCAGTCGGCAGGCGCTGCAAGGGGAGCTTCCGCTTCTCCCTTACCGATAATCTGCAAACTGTAATTCGCGATTAACGAGGCTCTTGCTATCTTCTCTTCCGGATTGGACAGGTAGCGCAGGGCATCTATCAGCATGCAAATGGCAAGCGAGGCATCCAGACGGAACGCTTCGTCCGATACAACGGGCAGGTGCAGCTCTTTGTCGAAGTAATCCGCAATGGGTGGTATATTCTTGTTTTTGCGCACAAGAATGGTTATATCGTTCAGCTTCACGCCTTCCGAAAGCAGCCTTTGCACTTCTTCACCCATAGCCGACAGGGTCTTTTCCGTATAGTTCTGTTCTTCATCGGGCTCCAGGAAGGAGACTTTGACATAGCCTTTGTTTTCCGTCTTGGGAGATTCCTGGGCTACATCGGCATAGGCGCGTTTCAAGGGGATGCACTCTTCCTTCAGCTCTTCCAGATGCAATGC
>NZ_JBCODG010000031.1:0-32640 GCF_040928965.1 Bacteroides sp. 2201st1_D9_2201SCRN_220225
GCCATAAAGATAGGGGTGGTCTTGATTTTTTCATATCCCACTGGCATATAAATCGTGATTTATATCTAAATTTGCTGACGTATAAATATTATAAGTATGCAAGATATAATAAACGGACGTTGCGGCTGGTGCGGAACGGATGAACTGTATGTGAAGTACCACGATGAGGAGTGGGGAAGATTGGTGACCGATGACAGGACGCTGTTTGAGTTTCTTGTATTGGAGAGTTCCCAAGCCGGACTGAGCTGGATCACAATCCTCAAAAAGCGCGAGGGATACCGTAAAGCCTTTTGCAACTTCGATGCCGGACAAGTGGCGCAAATGACCGATGAGGACGTTGAGCGTCTGATGCAGTTTGAGGGTATTGTGCGGAACCGTCTGAAAATCAAATCGACCATTACGAACGCAAGGCTGTTCCTTGCCGTGCAGAAGGAGTTCGGCAGCTTTTATAACTACACCCTTTCATTCTTCCCCGACGGGAAGCCTATCGTGAATACCGTTCACTCATTGAGCGATATTCCTGTATCATCGCCCCAATCCGATGCTATGAGCAAGGACATGAAAAAACGGGGATTCAAGTTCTTCGGGAGCACGATTTGCTACGCGCATTTGCAGGCAGCAGGCTTTGTCAACGACCATCTGGCAGAATGTATCTGCCGCCAAGTCAAAGAGGAGCATTAAACAAACGAATCGGCAATATGCTTTTGTGCCTGCCGGGCTTTTTGCCTCTTGCGGATGGCTTTTCGTTTTTAATTTTCTATCTTTGCGTAGAGAAAAGATATAAATGTGAATAGACTATATGAACCCTTCTTATAACGAACGCGAAGTGCTGGCGCTTCTTCAGGAAGAGAGTACGCAGAAGCGGGGATTTGAGATGATTGTGGCGCAATACAGCGAGCAGTTATACTGGCAAATCCGGCGCATGGTGCTTTCGCATGAGGATGCCAACGACTTGCTTCAGAATACCTTCGTCAAGGCATGGCTCAATATCGATTATTTCCGGGCAGAGGCCAAACTCTCCACCTGGCTCTACCGCATCGCCCTAAACGAATGCCTTACTTTCCTGAACAAACAGCGGGCAGCGAGCACCGTGTCGTTGGACGCTCCCGAAGCCGACACCCTTCAGAAGCTGGAGAGCGATCCGTACTTTTCGGGCGACAAAGCTCAGATGGCCTTGCAGAAAGCGTTGCTCACCTTGCCCGAAAAGCAACGCATGGTGTTCAACCTGAAGTACTACCAGGAAATGAAATACGAGCAGATGTCCGATATTTTCGGTACTTCGGTGGGGGCTTTGAAAGCGTCCTACCACCATGCCGTAAAAAAAATAGAGAAGATATTGGGAGAAGAAGATTAAACCTTTAACGTGAAAAAAAGTCTAACCAAACAGAAAGGAGAAGAGCTTATGAAAGAAGAAGACAACATACTCAAGAAAGTAGGGACGGAGAATGCTTTCCGTGTTCCCGAAGGATATTTTGAGAATTTCACTTCGGAGCTGATGAACCGTCTGCCCGAAAAGGAGAAACTTGCCTTCGAACAGAAAGAGCCTACGATGTGGGAGAGGGTGAAACCCTGGGCCTATATGGCAGCTATGTTTGTAGGTGCGGCATTGATTATCCGCGTGGCTTCCTCTGACCGTACGCCGGCTGCAACCGACCGCATGGCTGCCGACGAAACGGAAACCGAAATGGAATATATCAACATGGCGGTGGATAACTCCATGCTTGACGACTACTCATTGTATGTATATCTGGCCGATTCCGATGCCGAATAAGCCGTAGAGAACTTTAACCGATTGAAAAAAGAAATGAAAAAGCTGATTGTTTTATTAGTAATGATGTGCAGTCTGGCACCCGTATTGCGGGCAGCGGACGGATGCAACCAACGTTTGTCGCCTGCTGAGTTCCGTGCCAGACAAAAAGCATATATCACAGAAAAAGCCGGATTGACCAAGGAAGAGGCAGCCAGGTTCTTTCCTCTTTATTTTGAATTGCAGGACAAGAAAAAAGAGCAGAATGACAAGGCGTGGAGTCTGATTCGTCAGGGAAAGGACGAAAAGACCACCGAAGCCCAATATGATGTGATTATGGAAGGCGTGTACGATGCCCGTATCGCTGCCGACCGTTTGGACAAGACTTATTTTGCGAAGTTCAAGAAGATATTGTCTGCCAAGAAACTTTATCTGGTGCAGAAAGCCGAGATGCGTTTTCACCGGGAATTGCTGAAAGGAATGCGGCATAATGACAACAAAGATAAGACGTCGAAACCCCAGCCGGGCAAGAAATGAAAAAGGATATATGCCCGGATTGAAAATTGTGCGGGTGCGTCAAAACTAAAATGACTGTTCTGAAAAGTTACAGGTTGTAACTTTAATATTTAAAAGGAGAGTGTTCAAATACACTTGATGATTTCTTTCGGGCACGGAATTACACGGATTTATTTTATCTTTTTCCGTGAAATCCGTGTAATTCCGTGCCTGAAAAGAAACAGATAGTAAGTGAATTTCAGTTTCCTTTCTTTTCCAATGCTTTGGCTTCTTCCCATAATTTATCCATTTCTTCCAGCGTCATGTCGTGCAGGTTTCTGCCTTCCTTGATGCTATGTGCTTCCACATAGTTGAAGCGGCGGATAAACTTCTGGTTGGTATGCTCCAGTGCATTGTCCGGATTTATTTTATACAGGCGTGCGGCATTGATAAGGCTGAACATTACGTCACCGAATTCCTCTTCTGCTTTCTGCTTGTCCATGCGGGCCACTTCGGCTTGGAATTCTCCGATTTCTTCTTTTACTTTATCCCACACCTGTTCCCGTTCTTCCCAGTCGAAACCCACGTTGCGGGCTTTGTCCTGAATGCGGTATGCCTTGATGAGCGAGGGCAGGGCGGCGGGCACACCGCTCAACACCGTTTTGTTGCCCCCTTTTTCCTTGAGTTTCAACTGTTCCCAGTTTTCTGATACCTGTCCGGCAGTCTCCGCTTTCACATCACCGAATACGTGGGGATGGCGGAAGATAAGCTTCTCACATAAGCGGTCGCATACATCCTTTATGTCGAAATCGCCGGTTTCCGAACCTATCTTGGCATAGAAAGCCACGTGGAGCAGCACGTCTCCCAGTTCTTTGCAGATATCCTGCTTATCGTCGCGCATCAGGGCATCGCATAGTTCATAAGTCTCTTCAATGGTATTGGGACGCAGGCTTTCGTTGGTCTGCTTCTTGTCCCAGGGACATTTCACACGCAGTTCGTCGAGTATGTCGAGGAAGCGGCCGAAGGCTTCCATCTGTTCCTTTCTTGTATGTTGCATGAGTTATTTTTTTAATTAAACATTATTGACGCAAAGATACTGTTTTTCTTCCATTCCTCATACGAAATCAGTAGGCCTACCACTTCCGAGTAGTTTTTCCGCCCGCTTTCTATCTTGTTTCCTTTCAGGTATAAGTCGTATATCCGGTCCTGAATGCGGCCGATTACAGGATTGTATTTCTTCATCCAGTACTCGCTGTTCTTCTTTGCCAGTCCGATAATCTCCGGACGTATGCGCCGGAAGAGCTGCGCGTATTCCTCTTCAGCCATGAGCCGGCGGGCGTTGTTCAGGACATGCGGCAGTACGGAGAGGTAACCGCTGAAGCGGATGGCCTGCACTTGCGAGCGTGTACATACCTGATAGGCGTAGAAGTTGGCTTCCGCCTCGCTGGTGATACCCAATAAGTGGGCAAACTCGTGGGCGTAAGTAGCCGGATATTGCGAGGGGAGCAAGTCGCCGTTCAGGGTGAACTCGCAGAAGAAAGGTCCCATGCCGCCGGTGACGCCTACCATGGAAATCAGTGGGGTGAATAGCATCGTCTTTGCGCGGGGCGTTTGATGAAAGGGGCGGTGAACGCCTAAGGAGTCACCGATTTGATTATAGACCCGTACGCTTTCACGGCAGACCAGCTCTTTTTCGACCGACGTAATATCGGTGTAAGAGCTGTTCAGATTCTCGATATAGCTGTCTGTAAAACTCCGAAAGTTATCAGGAGTATAGGCTGTGTAAGGAATGCGCGTCCGCTCGTAAAAGTTTTTTTGCGAGTAATTCAGTCCCCATGCCAGATAGAACCATACGTACACCCATAGAAGATACTTTACATCTTTCTGCAGGATACGGTTCCATTTCTGTTTGCGGATGCAGCGTGCGTAAACAGGGTAGAGAAGTACGCCGGCGATACTTAGCGCAATGAACAGGTCGCCGATGGCGAAAGGCACAAGCCGGGAGAAGGACGAAAGTACCCGGGCGATGGACGGGTATACGTACATGGCGTAGGCATCTCCCAAACCGGGCACTGTCTGCACGCACAATACGAGCAACAAAAAAAATATCAAAAGTAATGAATTGCCTCTGAATCTCACTCCTGCTATTGTTATGCTACGCTTCATCTATTCTTCTTTTTGGGGCCCGTGCCGGTTTCCTGCCTTCGGTGCTGTTGTTTCTCCCTGTGGGAACGGGAGTTTCAAGCGGTGGATACTCCGGTTTCCTTACGTGGAAACTGCTGTTTCCTTACGTAGACACTGTCGTTTCCCTGCGTGTATACTCCTGTTTCCTTGCGTGGAAACTTCCGGTTTCGGTAGCCGAAGCCGAAGCGGCACCGGGTGCTTGTTACGGCAACTCCGTATAAAATCATCATTTGTAAAGCAAAGGTATGTAATTCTTTTCATTGCTTTTGCCGGATAAAGCTATTAATTTATTAATTTTGCGCCCATTATAACAAAATATAGATTTTAGAAACATGGAATTAGCAAGTAAGTACAATCCCGCTGACGTAGAGGGAAAGTGGTACCAGTATTGGTTAGACCACAAATTATTCAGTTCTAAACCCGATGGTCGTGAGCCCTACACCATCGTCATTCCGCCCCCTAACGTCACCGGTGTGCTCCACATGGGACACATGCTTAATAATACCATCCAAGATATCCTTGTACGCCGTGCCCGTATGGAAGGCAAGAACGCCTGCTGGGTTCCGGGTACGGACCATGCTTCCATTGCCACCGAAGCCAAGGTTGTGAACAAGCTTGCCGCACAGGGCATCAAGAAAACAGACCTTACCCGCGACGAATTCCTGAAGCATGCCTGGGAATGGACGGACGAGCACGGTGGCATCATCCTGAAACAGCTCCGTAAGCTGGGCGCTTCCTGCGATTGGGACCGCACTGCCTTCACCATGGATGAGAAACGCAGTGAAAGCGTGATTAAAGTGTTTGTAGACCTTTACAACAAGGGGCTGATTTATCGCGGTGTGCGTATGGTGAACTGGGACCCGAAAGCCCTCACCGCCCTCAGCGACGAAGAGGTTATCTATAAGGAAGAGCACAGCAAGCTGTATTATCTGAAATATTACGTTGCCGACGATGACATGTCCGGTGAGACGGGAGCCGAAGGCGAAGTAGTTCATCGCGACGCTTCCGGCAAGCGTTATGCCGTGGTAGCCACTACGCGTCCCGAAACAATCATGGGTGATACGGCGATGTGTATCAACCCTGCCGACCCGAAGAACCAATGGCTGAAGGGCAAGAAAGTGATTGTGCCGCTGGTGAACCGCGTTATTCCTGTTATCCAGGATGATTATGTAGACGTGGAGTTCGGTACGGGCTGTCTGAAGGTAACTCCTGCACACGACGTCAACGACTATATGCTGGGCGAGAAATACAACCTGCCTGCCATCGACATCTTCAACGACAACGGTACGCTGAGCGAAGCAGCCGGACTGTACGTAGGAATGGACCGCTTCGATGTACGCGAGCAGATTGAGAAAGACCTGCAGGGTGCCGGGTTGCTGGAAAAGGTGGAAGCCTATACCAATAAGGTCGGTTTCTCCGAACGTACCAACGTGGCAATCGAGCCGAAGCTCTCCATGCAGTGGTTCCTCAAGATGCAGCACTTTGCCGATATGGCTCTGCCCCCGGTGATGAATGATGACTTGAAATTCTACCCTGCCAAATATAAAAATACCTATAAGAACTGGCTGGAGAACATCAAGGACTGGTGTATCAGCCGCCAGTTGTGGTGGGGACACCGCATTCCTGCTTACTTCCTGCCGGAAGGCGGATATGTGGTGGCAGCCACTCCCGAAGAAGCCTTGAAGCTGGCACAGGAAAAGACCGGAAATCCTGCCCTTAAAATAGAGGATTTGCGTCAGGACGAGGATTGTCTCGACACCTGGTTCTCTTCCTGGTTGTGGCCTATCTCCCTGTTCGACGGTATCCTGAATCCGGGCAACGAAGAAATCAACTATTATTATCCTACCAGCGACCTGGTAACGGGGCCGGATATTATCTTCTTCTGGGTGGCGCGCATGATTATGGCAGGGTATGAATACGAAGGCAAGATGCCGTTCAAGAACGTTTACTTCACGGGTATTGTCCGCGACAAGCTGGGACGCAAGATGTCCAAATCGCTCGGCAATTCACCCGACCCGCTTGACCTGATAGACCGCTACGGCGCCGATGGTGTGCGTATGGGTATGATGCTTTCGGCTCCTGCCGGCAACGACATCCTTTTTGACGATGCACTTTGCGAACAGGGACGTAACTTCAACAATAAGATATGGAATGCTTTCCGTCTGGTTAAGGGCTGGGAAGTGAGTGAGGAAGTGCCTGTGCCGGAAGCTGCCGAACTGGCTATGCGCTGGTTCGAGTCCAAACAGAATGCCGTGGCTGCCGAATTGGCAGACCTGTTCGGCAAGTATCGTTTGAGCGAAGCATTGATGGCGGTGTACAAGCTCTTCTGGGATGAATTCTCTTCCTGGTATCTGGAGATGATTAAGCCTGCTTACGGTCAGCCTATCAACAAGAAGGTGTACGACACGACTATCGGTTTCTTCGATAATCTGTTGCACCTGTTGCATCCGTTCATGCCGTTCATCACCGAAGAGTTGTGGCAGCATATCGTCGACCGTAAGGACGGGGAAAGCCTTATGGTAAGCCCTATCTCCATGTCGACGGAAGTGGACGAGGCTTTTGTGCAGCAGTTCGAGGTGGTGAAAGAGGTTATCAGTAATGTACGTTCTATCCGTTTGCAGAAGAACATCGCCCAAAAAGAACCGTTGGAATTACAGGTTGTCGGTGAAAACCCGGTGGCTGCTTTCGATGCTGTCATTATCAAGATGTGCAACCTTTCTGCCGTAACCGCAGTTGAGGTTAAGGCCGACGGCGCTGCCGCTTTCATGGTAGGCACAACGGAATTTGCCGTTCCTTTGGGCAACATGATTGATGTGGAAGCCGAAATAGCCCGTATGGAAGCTGAATTGAAGCATAAGGAAGGCTTCCTGCAAGGCGTTCTGAAGAAACTGAGTAACGAGAAGTTCGTGAATAATGCTCCTGCTGCCGTTATCGAAATGGAACGCAAGAAACAGGCGGACGCGGAGAGTATCATCAGCTCACTGAGAGAAAGTATTGCCGCTTTGAAGAAAGCGTAAGACAGTATCTCCGATATAAAAGAAAGGTCCGGACTCAATAAAGTCCGGACCTTTTTTATGTACGTTGTACGATTCGTATATGATTCGTTATTTCTCCAGTAAGTCTTTTAGGAAAGCATCCAACTCCTCATCCAATCCCTTCAGCAGCTCTTCGTTTACCAGCAGGGTGTCATCGTCCAGCAACAAGAGTTCGGCTATGGTTTCCTTGTCGTCATCTACCAATACGAAAGAGAAAGGCTTCATGATGGTCAGCTTGTCAAAAGCACCCCGGTTCTTGAGGTTGCAGAGCAGATTGCTCAGGATGCGTTCCATGTTTTCGTAGAAATCATCGCCTTCGTATGTCATCCATTCTTCTATGGTGGTACTGGCGAGTTCTTTGTCATCATCGTCGAATATGGAAAATTCGCCCGAACTTTGGTTGGCTTGCAGATGGATATCCGTAACGACTGTCTGCTCACAACCGCAAGCGTACTTGCCGATTGCCTGTTTGATAGTTTCTTCGAGAAGAGATAATGCCGGTTGACTGAGTTTCATAATTGCTTTTCTTTACTTAATGGATGTTCAAAGGTATAAAAAAAACAATTACATTTACAGTATTTGACTAAAAATCATTATTAAATCGCTGCATTTGCATATTTAGGCGCGATAAGCCTTCTTTCCGTTCCTTTAATTCGGTGGCGTAAAGTGTTGTAAGGACGTAGTAGGGGATATCCGCTTTGCCAAGGTGAGTCAAATCTTTTTTATCCACGCCGTCTACGATACGTGCTTCGGCTTGCGCTTTCAACGCCCAGTCGAGAGCGGCGGCAATACTGTCCTGCATTTCATAGCCGACAGCAAGGTTATAGGCTGCCTGCATCTTTTTCTTTCCTTTTTGGGTGGCGTAGGTTTGCTTCCATAGCCCGATGGCTGTGTTCCATTGCTTGTCCCGGGCATATACAGCGGCATCGCGCATGTTTACGGAACCGCCGCAGAACAGATAGCGGTTGGCGGTTTTCCAATACGGTAGCAGTTTCTTTACCGGTATGGTTCCGGCAAAATCAGAAGCTTGTTTTATCAGTTCTTCTTCACTGATGAGGTTGCCTTGTACAAAGGGACCGTTTCCGGTTTCTTCCCAGAAAATGCTGTCGTTAGCGTTGATTGTAGCCATAGGGGTACTGCGGTTGGGCAGGTAAATCCTGACAGTAGGATATATCCGGGCATCTACCGTGCCGTAATAAATACCCCAGTCGCGCATGTACTTTATTTTGCGGACAGAGCGTATCTGTACGTTTTCCAATGCGATGAGGAAATCTACGTCCAAGTCATGCACCAACCGGTTTGTTTCTTCTTGTGACAGTGCTCCTTCGCGGGGAGTGACATCGTGGGCACGTAAGGCCGAATCGCAGATAACCACTTCGTTGAAGTAGTTCTCGTGGGCAAGGGCTTCGGCAAGGGATTCCGTGGCAATGGCGGCATTGCCGTTGTAATAATCTGTTTTGCTGGCTATCTCAAAATCGTCTTTTTTCTTCTCTTTGGCAAGAATAGGCTTGTTGTCCGGAACTTCAGGCATGTTATTGACAATGGCTACCCGTTTCAAACTCGGTGGGAAACTTACATCCGCCGGTAACATATAATCTATGGCAAGCGGTTCGACGGTTTGGCAACCCGCCAAAAACATCAAACAGGACAGTAACAGGTAATAAGAGTATTTAGTCATAGTCTTTTATTCTTAGTTCTGAAAAACAAAAGTAATCTTTTACTTGAATAAATAAAAGCCTCGAACAGTTTTTAACCGTTCGAGGCTCTTATTATAGTGATTAGCGATTAGTGGTTAGTGATTAAGATTGGTACTCAATGAACCCTTAATCGCTAATCTCTAACCACTAATCGTTATTTTACGCGTTCTTTCCGTGACAGTTCTTGTACTTCTTACCGCTTCCGCACGGACAAGGGTCGTTACGTCCCACCGTCTTTTCTACGCGGATAGGTTCGCGTTTCTGCTGTTCGCGCGTATCCTGCTGGGCGGCGGCTTGCTGGTTTGGGTCGGTCAGGTCTTGCTTTTGCTCGCGATATTTGCTTAAATCCTGACGTTGTTCGGGAGCTGCCTGACGAACTTCCTGCGGTTCCTGTACCGGGATTTGTCCGCGCATCAGGATGGAAACTGTCTGATTGTTTATCTTGTCTACCATTGTATCGAACAGGTTTACAGACTCCAGCTTGTAAATTAACAGCGGGTCTTTCTGTTCGTAGCTGGCATTCTGTACGGAGTGTTTCAAGTCATCCAGTTCGCGCAGGTTCTCTTTCCATGCTTCATCGATGACATGCAGCAGGATAGACTTCTCAAACGCTTTCACTACTTCCTTGCATTCGCTTTCATAAGCGGCTTTCAGGTTGCAGGAGATGTTATACATGCGCTTGCCGTCTGTAATGGGAATCAGGATGTTTTCGTACATGTGTCCTTGATTCTCGTATACCTGCTTGATAACCGGATAAGCGATTTGTGCCATACGTTCGGTTTTGCGTTTGAAAAGTTCCATGGCAGCATCGAAAGCCTTATCGGCAAGTTTCTCCTTTTTCTCGTTGCGGAACTCCTCTTCCGTGAACGGAGTTTCCATGGCAAGTGTCTGGAGAAGATCCATCTTGCAGTCCTCATAGGTAGGAGCTTCGATCGCATTGACACAACGGTCCCAAATCATGTTCACAATGTCCATGCCGATACGTTCGCCCATCAAAGCGTGGCGGCGTTTGGTGTAGACTACGGTACGCTGTTTGTTCATCACATCATCGTACTCCAGCAGGCGTTTACGGATACCGAAGTTATTTTCTTCCACTTTCTTCTGTGCACGTTCGATAGACTTGGAAATCATGCTATGCTCAATCATTTCGCCTTCCTTGAAACCGAGCTTGTCCATAACGCCGGCAATACGGTCGGAAGAGAACAGACGCATCAGGTCGTCTTCCAAAGAGACGAAGAATACGGATGAACCGGGGTCACCCTGACGTCCGGCACGACCACGCAACTGGCGGTCTACACGGCGCGATTCGTGACGCTCCGTACCGATAATGGCAAGACCGCCCGCAGCTTTTACTTCCGGGCTCAGCTTGATGTCCGTACCACGACCCGCCATATTAGTGGCAATGGTTACGGCGCAACTCAAACCGGCTTTGGCTACGATGTCGGCTTCCTTCTGGTGCAGCTTCGCATTCAGTACGCTGTGCTCGATATGGCGCATAGTCAGCATCTTGCTCAGCATTTCGGAGATTTCAACGGAAGTAGTACCCACCAGGACAGGACGTCCGGCTGCCACCATTTTCTCAATCTCTTCGATAACGGCTTTATATTTTTCGCGTTTGGTCTTGTAAACGCGGTCGTTCATATCGTTGCGGGCAATGGGGCGGTTGGTCGGGATAACGACTACATCCAGTTTGTAGATGTCCCAAAGTTCGCCTGCTTCCGTTTCGGCAGTACCGGTCATACCGGACAGCTTGTGATACATACGGAAGTAATTTTGCAGCGTAATCGTTGCAAAGGTCTGTGTGGCGGCTTCCACTTTCACGCCTTCTTTGGCTTCGATGGCCTGATGCAAGCCGTCGGAGTAGCGGCGGCCTTCCATGATACGTCCGGTCTGTTCGTCCACAATCTTCACCTGACCGTCGATAACCACGTATTCGTCGTCTTTCTCGAACATGGTGTAAGCTTTCAACAGTTGGTTGATGGTATGTACACGCTCGCTCTTGATGGCGAAGTTGGTCATAAGGGCGTCTTTCTTGGCAAGGCGTTCCTCATCCGTCAGGTCTTTTTCATTTTCCAGTTCGGAGAGCTGGGCGGTGATGTCGGGAAGTACGAAGAACGTAGGGTCGGCGGAGTTACCGCTAATTAAGTCTACACCCTTGTCGGTGAGGTCTACGCTGTTCAACTTTTCATCGATTACGAAATACAGCGGGTCGGTAACCTCGTGCATACGCTTGTTGTTCTGCTCCATGTAGATTTCCTCGGTTTTGAGCATACCGGCTTTGATACCCTGCTCGCTGAGGAACTTAATCAATGCCTTGTTCTTCGGCAAGCACTTGTGGCTGCGGTACAGGGCAAGGAATCCTTCTTCCTGTTCTTTCTTGTCGTTTGAAGCTATCAGGCGTTTGGCGTCGGCAAGGTATTGCGTGGCAAGTTTCTTCTGTGCTTCTACCAGGCGTTCTACCTGCGGACGGAGTTGTTCGAAGAGTTGGTCGTCGCCTTTGGGTACCGGACCGGAGATAATCAGCGGAGTACGGGCGTCGTCAATCAATACGGAGTCCACCTCATCGACGATGGCGTAATTGTGCTGGCGTTGTACCAGGTCTTTCGGGCTGATAGCCATGTTGTCGCGCAGATAGTCGAAACCGAATTCGTTGTTCGTACCGAAGGTGATATCTGCGAGATAAGCCTGGCGGCGTGCATCGGAGTTGGGCTGGTGCTTGTCGATGCAATCCACGCTCAAACCGTGGAACATATAAAGAGGACCCATCCATTCGGAGTCACGCTTTGCCAGATAGTCGTTCACGGTTACCACGTGTACGCCGTTTCCGGTCAGTGCATTGAGGAATACGGGCAGGGTAGCCACCAAAGTCTTACCTTCACCGGTTGCCATTTCCGCAATCTTGCCTTTGTGCAGTACCACACCGCCGAACAACTGTACGTCGTAGTGTACCATGTTCCATACCGTATCATTGCCACCGGCTACCCAGTGGTTCTGGTAGATGGCCTTATCGCCTTCAATACGTACGAAATCTTTGGTAGCAGCCAGATGGCGGTCGAACTCCGTAGCGGTTACCGTGATTTCTTCATTTTCGGAAAAACGCTTGGCGGTTTCCTTTACGATGGAAAAAGCGGCGGGCAGCACCTCGTCCAATGCTTTTTCGTAAATATCCAATATCTCTTTTTCCAGTTTGTCTATTTGAGCAAAGAGTTCTTCGCGTTCTTCCAGTTCCGTGTTTTCAACGCTTGCTTTCAGTTCTTCCACTTTGGAGCGTTGTTCCGCTGCCGAGTTACGGATGTATGCCTTCAGTTCTTCGGTTTTGGCACGCAGGGCATCATTGTCCAATGCGGCTATTTCCGGATAAGCGGCTTTTACTTTGTCTACCCACGGCTTTATTTCCTTCATGTCACGGGTAGCCTTATTTCCGAAAATCGAGCTTAAAAATTCATTAAATCCCATTATGTATTTGTTTTTATTATTATTTACTAAAGTTTATATGGCGTGCAAAGTTACTGATTTTGCAATAGATAATGTAAAGTTGCACTGATTATTTTAAGGACTTGCCACGGAGAATGCGGAGTTTGTTCCTTAATTGAGCGGTGCGGCTGTGCACGCATTGGGGGCGCGGATGCGCATCGCACTCGATAGGGTGGGAGCAACGCGGTCTATGGCAACCGGCATGCGGATAATTTCCGGCTTTATTCCTTTGCCAAGAAGAATGAGAGGAGTGGCTATGGTGGCAGCGCGTACTACGCGGTTGTCATTGCTGTTTTCCTGCATAACGGTCCAGCCCGGCAAGACTTCGATAATCAAGTCGCCGGAGCGGTGGCGGTGGAACCCGTTGCGTATGTGCTCCATCTGCGGAGCCCAGGAACCCAGCAGTAATTGGTAGGCGGAATATACTTTGTTAACTCCGCTGAACTGCACCAGAAATTCTGCCGACTTTTGTTGTATTTCGGCAAGATTCAACTGCTTCTCCTCTATTAATTTATGATTGAGATATATCTGTTGATTATAAAAGCCTTCTACATATTGTCCTTCACCGTAAGTAGCCATCAGATACATGTTCAGCAAAGTGGCGCAACGGTTCAGATGGAATTCTCCTCCGGGAATACGGTAGATGCCTATGTCTGCTCCGTCCGGGTCGGCATATCCTGTGGACGCGATGCATAACAGTACGTTTTGCAGGCCTACTTTGCTTTCCAGCATATCCAGCAAGCGGGCGATGCTTTGGTCTAAGCGGGCGTAGGTGTCTTGCATTTCCATGGCACACTCTTGCGTGCTGCGGTGATTGTAGTTGCCTGCATAATAGGTAATTGCAAGCAAATCAGTGATGTCGTCCTTGCCGATATTGCTTTTATCCAGCAAATCCTCTGTCACACGGTTCACTTCATCGTTGATGAGCGGGCTGGTTATCAACCGGCGGTACTTGTTGTCTTTTTCTGTTTCAAACCTATACTTGAAAGGGATGGTGCGCCATTCGGGCAGGAATGTATAGCTTGTGATGGGGTGAAGAGGATTCCACTCCATCTCCTTGATGCGGAAGTCGGGTGATTGCCCGTCGTTGTATTGGCTCAGCCACCAGGGATACTCGCCGTAATAGGTTGTGCCGCACCATTTGCCGGTTTGATGATTCAGCCAGAATGCGCCGTTACCGCTATGTCCGGCCGAAAGGACGGCAGCATCGCGAAAGGGGGCAATGGCATATACCAGTGCGGCGTTTTTAGTGGCTATTTTAAGTTCGTCGGCAAAAGTGGAAGTCAACAGTTGGGTAGGGGCGGTGTTCTGGTCGGTATAGTTACCCATGAAAGCGGAGTCGTCTACACAATTCTTCGGACGCAGGGTTTTGGGGTCAAACCAACGTTCGGCTATGATGCCGTTCATGGACGGTGTGGTACCTGTGTAGAGAGCGGCAATGGCAGAAGCGCGGTCGGCGACATTGAAAGAATAGTCAGCCTGGCGGAATACTTTCCCTTCCCTTAACAGCCGTTTAACCCCCTTTTCTCCATACAATGACGAGAATGCTTCCATGTAGTCTGTACGCAGTTGGTCTATTGTCAACGTCACCACCAGTTTCGGAGATGGCGGCAGTGGCTGGGCTTGCAGGCTGCCGAATGTCAGTGCGAGTATGGAAGTTATCAGTCCTTTCTTCATTATTTCTTATCGTATGTGAGAATTAGGTTGCTTGCAGAACGTATCAGCAAACAAAGTGCCAAAGGTAACACTGCTAACGGAAATCTTTGCGGTATTACGAGCCAAAGCAATATAAAAAGTGTTAAAACAATAAAGTTCGCCAGCATATAACGGCTTCTTTTCCTTTTTCGCACTCTGTTCAGCATACAAGGCAGGCAGAAAAGATGAAGCGGATGGAACACAAACAGCAGATAATTGGGACTGACGGCAGGATGTTGGGAGAACAAGGCAAGGAACGCCAATATACATCCCGCCGTTCCGGCGGCAAAGAACAGCGCGAAATCGATTCCCCAAAGCGTTTTCTTCCGGCGTATGCCGTAGATGGTGGCGGCTGCGGTCAGTATAAGAAGGAGCAGGGCGGTCTGCATAGGGGTGAAGCCATCGGAAGGCTGTTCCGCTTCTTCGTTGCCGGTTACTATTATTTTCTCTTCATTCAGTACCAAAGGGCGTGTTTCTCCTTCTTTGTTTACAATGCGGGCTTGGTTGAAGTACTCTTGTACATAGAAAGGTACAAACATCATCAGTCTGCGGTTGATGGTTTTGTCGGCTTGGCTGCCCATACATAAGTCCATGCCGAAACGCGACCAGGGATGCCCCTTGCTGTATTTGTGCAGCAGGTCTCGGAAAGAAATGCCGGAATCAGTGTCTGTCATGTCGCCTGCGTATTGCAGCGTGCCGTTAATGGATTTTTCTATTAAATCGCGCGGACGTGTGGCACAGTTATCGTAAAAGAAGTTATAACGATATATCCGGTTTTCGGGGCGGTAATTCTCTTCAAGTAACATAACCAACTTTTCTTTCTCTTGTACAGTGAGATTCAGCTCTTGTTGCCAAACATCGCGTTCCAGGTAATAATATTCTGCAGCAAAGCGTTCATAATCGGTTACTCCCAATTGGTAGTCCGTTTCACCCAAGGCAAAACGAAGGATGAAGTTGGGAGCATTGAAGTTGAATATGCCGTAATTGAATACTGCGTCAATGCCGCGGGTATAGTTTTCGTACCGTATGGCCGTATGTCCGAAAAGGGAATATATTTCTTCTCCCGAGGCACATGTCAACAGATTGATATGTATAGAGTCCGGAATAACTCTTTTTGGTTCTTGTGCCTGCATAGTGACGACGGACAGGCTGAAGAAAAGAAAAATAAGTGAACGGAAAACCGATGGAGATAACTTCATTTGTCTTTTTTATTATCATTGATTTAATCAAGAGTGTATTTTGTAATTCGTTACAAAGATAGACTTTAAATCTTAAAACAGCAATTGTCATAGGAGAACCTTTTTCTTTTATGCATGTGGAACAAAGGAAAAAAGTGCTATCTTTGCGCCGCTTTAAATATATGCAGAATGAATCTTATTATCGATATAGGTAATACCGTTGCAAAGATAGCGGTGTTTAAAGATAAGGATATTGTAGAAATACTCTATGATTCTAATCAAACGCTTGAATGTCTGTCGGATATATGTGCGAAATATGCTGTCGAGAAGGCAATCGTGGCTACCGTTATCGATTTGAATGAACGGGTGTTGGCACAACTGAAAAGTTTGCCCGTTTCATTGTTGTGGCTAAATGAAAAAACATTGCTTCCGGTGGAGAATCTTTACGAAACGCCCGAAACCTTGGGATATGACCGGATGGCGGCTGTGGTGGGCGCATACGAACAGTTTCCCGGTAAGGATATTCTGGTTATAGATGCCGGGACTTGCATTACTTATGAATTTATAGATGCCGCCGGACGTTATCATGGCGGAAATATTTCGCCGGGCGTGCAGATGCGCTTTAGGGCGCTCCATGAGTTCACAGGAAGGCTTCCGCTGGTGCTTCGGGAGGGACGGCGCCTGCCGTTGGGCAGCGATACCGATACGGCAATGCGCGAAGGAGTGCTGAAAGGTATGGAATATGAAATTTCGGGTTACATAACGGCGATGAAACATAAATATCCTGAACTTTTGGTTTTTTTAACGGGCGGCGATGATTTTTCTTTTGATACAAACTTAAAAAGTATCATCTTTGCAGACAGATTTTTAGTATTGAAAGGATTAAATAGAATTTTAAACTATAATAATGATAGGATATAGACAAACACTCTTGGTGTTCTTGCTTATGATGTTGTCCGGAGCGGCAATCGCTCAAAATAATACGAATTCTCCCTATACACGATACGGATACGGACAATTGGCGGACCAGGGTTCAGGTAATAGCAAAGCCATGGGTGGTATTGCATACGGATTACGGGATAAATATCAGGTGAATTTCGCTAATCCGGCATCCTATACGGCGATCGATTCGCTTACTTTTATTTTTGACGGCGGTATTTCCCTGCAAAATACGAACTTCAGTAACGGTACGATAAAGCAAAATGCCAAAAACTCCAGTTTTGACTATATTACAATGCAATTTCGTTTGGGTAAATGGGCTGCTATGAGTCTGGGATTGTTGCCTTACTCGAATGTAGGGTATAGCATGGCGGAATACAAGGAAGATACGGATTATCCTTCCCAATCCAGCGCGTTGCAATATTATGGAGATGGCGGATTACATCAGCTATATTTGGGAGCAGGGTTTAAAGTCTTGAAAAATCTTTCTGTCGGTGCTAATATCTCATATTTTTGGGGAGATATAACGCACACAAGAGCCATAACATTTCCGGGAAATTCGTCTACTTTGCCGCTGACTACGATAACAGGTACATCTATACAAAGCTATAAGTTGGATATCGGAGCACAGTATACGCAGGTATTCGGAAAGAAACATGAAGCTACATTAGGTATAGTATTCTCGCCGGGACATGATTTGAACAACGATTCATATGTAGAGGATAGATTGGGAAATGAGAAAACGGGAACTACTGTGAATAACAGAGATACGGTTGCCGCTTTCGGTAGTCCGATGAGTTTGGGTGTTGGTTTCAGCTATGTGTATGACAAGCGTTTGACGGTAGGGGCTGACTTTACTTTTCAAAAATGGAGTTCAGTTACTTATATGAATGAGAAAAATGCTTTCTGTAACCGTACCAAGATTGCTGTAGGCGCTGAATTTCTTCCAAACCCTATGGGAAGGAGCTACTTGGCACATGTAAAATATCGTTTGGGAGCTTACTATTCCCAACCTTATTATAAAATAAACGGTATGCGTGCCGCTGACGAATATGGGGTAACTGCCGGTTTCGGACTTCCCATTCCGCGTACGCGTTCTGTGTTAAGCCTTTCGGCCCAGTATGTAAGAACCGAAGGCAAGACAGCCGCATTCCTGAATGAAAATACGTTGCGTATCTGTGTTGGAGTAACTTTCAATGAACGCTGGTTCTTCAAGCGGAAAGTTGATTAATGCTGAATGGTGAAAATAGACAATATAACAACTAAAATTTAAATACAATGAAAATTAAAACGCTTGTCGCTGTTTTGCTCCTTTCGGGTGGAGTAACCAGCACTTTCGCACAAAGTGATTGTAATGCCAATAGTAGTATCTCGCATGAGGCAGTAAGAGCGAAAAACTTCAAGGATGCTTACGCTCCTTGTATGGCAGTTCTGAAAGATTGTCCGACACTGAGATATTACACTTATACCGATGCACAGAAGATTCTTACAGGTTTGATGAGTCAGATTAAGGATCGTAATTCAGCAGAGTATAAGAAATTGTTTGATGAACTGATGGCTGTGCATGATCAGAAAATGAAGTATATTCCTGAATTTGCTTCAAAGATGAAGGGTGTACCGAGTGTTGCGTCTGCATTAGGCACAAAAGCTGTGGATTATCTGCAATATGCACCTGCTCCTGATTTGAATCAGGCTTATGCCTGGCTGAAAGAATCAGCAGAAACCGCTAAGGGTGAGTCTGATGGTGCTGTATTGCACTATTTTGTTGATGTGTCCATGCAGAAAGTAAAGGCAGATACTAATCATACAGATCAATTCTTCCAGGATTATATCAATGCTTCGCAATACGCCGATGATGCTATTGCAGCAGAGGATAATGCAAAGAAAAAAGCTGTTTTGCAAACAATTAAGGATAATTTGGTAGCTATGTTCGTTAACAGCGGTGTAGCTGATTGTGAATCATTGCAGAATATCTACGGTCCGAAAGTTGAAGAAAATAAGGCAGACTCTGCTTTCCTGAAGAAGACCATCACTATTCTGAAGATGATGAAGTGTAATGAATGTGAGGCATACTTCAAAGCTTCCGATTATTTGTATCGTGTTAATCCGACTGCTGATGCAGCTGTAGGTGTAGCATATATGTACTATAAAAAAGGTGATTATGACACTGCGGTGAAGTATTTCGATGAAGCATTGGGCATGGAAACCGATAATGCAAAGAAATCTGAAATGGCTTATGCTACCGCTGCAGCTTTGTGGCAGGCTAAGAAACTGTCTCAGGCAAGAACTTATGCCCAGAAAGCAATCAGCTTTAATGAAAACTATGGCGAACCCTATATTCTGCTGGCTCAAATGTACGGTTCAAATCCCAACTGGAGTGATGAGCCTGCATTGAACAGATGTACTTACTACGTAGTTATTGATAAACTTCAACGTGCTAAAGCCGTAGATCCGAGTGTTACAGATAAGGTTAATGAACTGATTGCAACCTATGCACGTCATACTCCGCAGGCAAAAGACCTCTTTATGTTGGGTTACAAAGCCGGTGACCGTATTACGATTGGTGGCTGGATCGGTGAGTCTACAACCATTAGATAAGAATATGTCGCTACAACCTAACGTTGTCGGACATAAAAATATGAGCATAACCATTGCCCTGAGGGTGATGGTTATGCTTCTTTTATTTTCTTCCTGTTCCGGACGTAAAAAAGAGATGGGAGCTGCCATTACCGAACGTGATTCGTTGCCGGTTATGGATACTAAAGGGGTAACAACGCTGATTTCCGATTCGGGTATTACCCGTTATCGGGTCAATACGGCGGAGTGGTTGATTTACGACCGTAAGAAACCACCTTATTGGGCGTTTGAAAAAGGTATATATCTGGAAAAATTCGATTCTTTGTTCCATACTGAAGCCAGTATCAAGGCCGATACAGCTTATTACTATAATAAGAAAGAATTGTGGAAGCTGATAGGAAATGTACACATACAGAACCTGAAAGGAGAAAAATTCGATACGGAGTTGCTGTATTGGGATCAGAATAAAAAGCGTGTCTATTCCGATCAGCGGGTGCGTATAGAACAACCCGACCAGATAATTTATGCCATTGGTTTTGAATCAAATGAGCAATTGACAAAATACCGTTTCTTCAAGACGGAAGGTATCTTTTATGTGGATGAGGACAGTGTCACCCCTTCTGATACGTTGAAAACAGACAGCATCAAATAATATGATGAGCACTATAATTTACTTATTGATAACCATGGCTTTCTCCGCTTTTTTTTCGGGGATGGAGATTGCTTTTGTTTCCGTGGACAAACTCCGTTTTGAGATGGAGCGGAAACCGGGTATTACGTCAAGCATCCTTTCTTGTTTCTTCCGCAATCCGAATAATTTTATTTCCACCATGCTGGTGGGAAATAATATCGCGCTGGTTATTTATGGTATCCTTATGGCACAGATTATCGAGGTGAATCTGCTGGCGGGTATGATTGATAATCATTTTGTAATGGTGCTGGTGCAGACTATCATATCCACTCTTGTTATTCTTGTAACGGGCGAGTTTCTTCCGAAGACGCTGTTCAAGATTAACCCGAATCTGGTATTGAGGGTATTTGCTACACCTTTGTTTGTCTGCTATGTTATTCTGTTTCCCATATCAAAGTTTGCTTCCGGGCTGTCTTATCTCTTTTTGCGCTTATTTGGCATGAGGATAAATAAGGAAGCGTCCGATAAGGCATTCGGCAAAGTCGATTTGGATTATTTCGTGCAGTCGGGTATAGAGAATGCTGCTAATGAGGAAGAGTTGGATGCGGAAGTGAAAATCTTTCAGAATGCGCTTGATTTCTCTAATATAAAAATACGCGATTGTATTGTTCCCCGTACGGAAGTGGTGGCAGTGGATGTGACGGCCTCGCTCGAAGACTTGAAGAACGTGTTTGTGGAGTCGGGTATCTCCAAAATTATTGTGTACGATGGGAATATAGATAACGTAATCGGCTATATTCATTCGTCTGAAATGTTCAGAAATCCGGCGGACTGGAGAAATAATGTCAAGGAAGTACCCATTGTGCCCGAAACGATGGCGGCACATAAATTGATGAAACTTTTTATGCAACAGAAAAAAACAATTGCTGTTGTGGTAGATGAATTTGGAGGTACATCCGGTATTGTTTCACTGGAAGATTTGGTTGAAGAAATATTCGGGGATATTGAGGACGAGCACGACAACACTTCCTACATCTGTAAACAAATTGGCGAACATGAATATGTACTGTCCGCACGTCTTGAAATAGAGAAGGTAAATGAAACGTTCAATCTTGAACTGCCCGAATCGGATGAATATCTTACGATAGGCGGACTGATTCTGAACCGTTATCAAAGTTTCCCGAAACTGCATGAAGTGATAGCCGTTGACAAATATCAGTTTAAGATAATTAAGGTGACAGCCACTAAAATAGAATTGGTACGGTTGAAAGTCACGGAATAATTTCGTTTCAGCGTAAATTTTTAAAGAATAAATAGATGCGTATTAGCATTTTTTGTATCTTCGTGCGCTAAAAAGAACATTGAATAGAAAATAATAATAAACAAATAATTCATATTAACTAAAATGGCAACATTACAAAACATTCGGTCTAAAGGGCCCTTATTGGTGATTGTTATTGGTCTGGCGCTGTTTGCCTTCATCGCGGGAGACGCGTGGAAAGTACTTCAGCCGCACCAGTCACAAGATGTAGGAGAAGTGAACGGGGAAACAATTTCCGCTCAGGATTTTCAGGCATTGGTAGAGGAATATACGGAAGTAGTGAAATTCTCCAGCGGCTTGAACGCGTTGAGCGATGAACAAACTAATCAGATTAAGGATGAAGTCTGGAGAGCATACGTAAACAATAAACTGATTGAGAACGAAGCTGAAAAGTTGGGTTTGACTGTTTCTAAAGCGGAACTCCAGGCTATTATTGATGCCGGTGTACATCCGATGTTGCAGCAGACTCCGTTCCGTAACCCGCAGACCGGTGCTTTCGACAAAGATATGTTGAAGAAATTCTTGGTGGATTACTCTAAGATGAACAAGGCTCAGATGCCGGCTCAATATGCGGAGTATTACAATTCCATGTATAACTTTTGGAGTTTTGTGGAGAAGTCACTTATACAGGCTCGTTTGCAGGAGAAATATCAGGCTTTGATTACGAAGTCTCTGTTCTCTAATCCTGTTGAAGCGGAAGATGCTTTCAATGCACGTGTAGACCAGTCTGACTTGTTGTTGGCAGCCGTTCCTTATTCCTCTATTGTAGATTCTACAATTGTTATTAAGGAATCCGAACTGAAAGATGCTTATAACAAGAAAAAAGAGCAATTCAGACAATATGTGGAAACCCGTAACATCAAGTATATTGATGTGCAGGTTACTGCAAGTCCGGAAGACAAAGCCGATATTCAGAAAGAAGTGGAGGAATATACTGTGCAGTTGGCTGAGAATCCTTCCGATTATTCAAACTTCATTCGCTCAACCGGTTCTACTCAGCAATATGTTGACTTATTCTATACAGACAAGGCGCTGCCTGCTGACGTTGTTGCCCGTTTGGATTCTGTAAAGGTAGGTGGTGTATATGGTCCTTACTATAATGCATCGGACAATACAATCAATTCTTTCAAGAAACTGGCCTCTGCTGCTATGCCTGACTCCATTCAATATCGTCAGATTCAAGTGGTTGCAGAAGATGCTGCCAAGACCAAGACTTTGGCTGACAGTATCTACACAGCCATTAAAGGCGGTGCAGACTTTGCCGAAATTGCCAAGAAGTACGGTCAGACAGGTGAGGCAACATGGATTTCTTCTGCCAACTATGAAGGTGCTCAGGTGGACGGTGATAATTTGAAGTATATTGCAGCCATCACTACTTTGGGTCAGAATGAGTTGGCTAACCTCGCTTTGGGACAGGCAAACGTTATCTTGCAAGTGATGAATAAAAAAGCTGTGAAAGATAAATATAAAGTAGCCGTTATCAAGCGTCCGGTTGAATTCAGCAAGGAAACTTATAGCAAGGCATACAATGACTTCAGTCAGTTCATTGCAGCTAACAATACTTTGGACAAATTGGTTGCCAATGCAGAAGATGCAGGGTACAGACTGCTGGATAGAACTGACTTGTACAGTTCGGAGCACGCTATCGGAGGTGTGAAAGGTACGAAAGAAGCTTTGAGATGGGCATTTGCAGCAAAAGCTGGTGAGGTTTCAGGTCTGTATGAATGTGGCGAAAGTGACCATATGATGGTGGTGGCTGTTACGAATATCATTCCTGAAGGTTACCGTCCGTTGTCTATGGTACAAGAACAGTTGAGAAGCGAAATTCTTCGTGATAAGAAAGCAGAGAAAATCATGGCTGATATGAAAGCTGCCGGTGCAACGACTTTTGACCAATATAAGAATATGGCAAATGCAGTGAGTGACTCCGTAAAGCATGTTACTTTCGCTGCTCCGGCCTATGTCCCGGCATTGCGTAGTAGCGAACCTTTGGTAGGAGCATATGCTTCAATTGCTGAATTAAACAAGTTGAGCGCACCTATCAAGGGTAATGGTGGTGTATTTGTTCTTCAACCTTATGCTAAGGAAAAACTGAATGAAACTTATAACCAGGAAACGGAAGAAGCTACATTGGAAGGTATGCATGCACGTATAGCAAATCAGTTCATGAATGATTTATACTTGAATGCCAATGTGAAAGATAGCCGTTATCTGTATTTCTAATAATATAAAAGTAGAATAATTTTATATACTTGGGGAAGCCGTTCGATAAATGTCGAACGGCTTTTTCATTTGTGCAACTTTATTCCTACCTTTGCAAAGGATAATTTATCAGTAAATAAACTATCTTTTATCGTAAATATACAGTTAGAATGAAACAACCTCTTTTAGGCCTTACATTAACCGAGCTTCAGATGGTCGTAAAGAATCTGGGGCTGCCAGGATTTGCGGCCAAGCAGATTGCTGCGTGGCTATATGACAAGAAAGTAGCTTCCATAGACGAAATGACAAACTTGTCGTTAAGACATCGGGCTCTGTTGAAAGAGATATACGAAGTAGGATGTGAAGTACCGGTGGATGCCATGCGGTCGGTAGACGGTACCGTGAAGTATCTTTACCGTGCCGGAGAGGGACATTATGTTGAAGCCGTTTACATTCCGGATGAAGATAGGGCTACGTTGTGTGTATCTTCCCAGGTGGGATGTAAGATGAACTGTAAGTTCTGTATGACAGGTAAGCAGGGTTTCACCGCCAATCTGACCGCTAATCAGATTATTAATCAGATAAATTCTTTGCCCGAACGGGATAAACTGACCAATGTGGTGATGATGGGTATGGGAGAACCGTTGGATAACCTTGATGAAGTTTTGAAGGTGCTGGAAGTAATGACATCATCCTATGGATACGGTTGGAGTCCGAAGCGGATTACACTCTCTTCTGTCGGGCTTCGTAAGGGGTTGCAGCGTTTCATTGAAGAATCAGACTGTCATTTGGCAGTCAGCCTGCACTCGCCCGTGCCTTTGCAACGACGTGAACTGATGCCTGCCGAAAAGGCTTTTTCCATTACTGAGATTGTAGATTTGTTAAGAAACTATGATTTTAGTAAACAGCGCAGACTATCTTTCGAGTATATTGTTTTTAAAGGAGTGAATGATTCTTTATTGTATGCCAAGGAGTTGTTGAAATTATTGCGGGGGCTGGACTGCCGTATCAATTTGATTCGTTTTCATGCTATTCCGGGAGTTAATCTGGAAGGTGCTGATATGGAGACAATGACAGCATTCCGTGATTATCTGACATCGCATGGACTGTTTACTACGATTCGTGCTTCGCGCGGTGAAGATATATTTGCCGCATGCGGTATGCTTTCGACTGCTAAACAGGAAGAGAATAAAGAAGAATTAATATAAATTATTAACTTTGACGCCAAGCTTATACGCCTTTTTCGTAGTTTTGTAATAACTAAAACATATAAATGTATGAAGAAACACCTGTTTTATTTGAGTATGGCCCTGATAACTGCATTGTTTTCAGCATGTGGTAATGGCAAGAAGGGTGTGTTTACTCCGACATCCAGTGGTCGGGCGTATGAAATTTTGGTAGTGATTGACCAAGGATTGTGGGAGCGTCCTGCCGGTCGTGCTCTCTATGATGTACTTGATTCTGACGTACCTGGGCTTCCCCAGTCGGAACGTTCATTCCGTATTATGTATACTTCTCCGGCAAACTATGACTCTACATTGAAGTTGATCCGCAATATTATCATTGTTGAGGTGAACAAAGATCTGTATACACAGCCTAAGTTCAAATATGCGAAGAATGTATATGCTGCACCTCAATCTATCCTGACTATTCAGGCACCGGATGAAGCCTCTTTTGAGAAGTTTGTCGAGGAGAACAGGCAAGTAATTGTGGATTTCTTTACCCGTGCTGAAATGAACCGCCAGATTGCAGTGCTGGAAAACAAACACAGTGACTATGTTTCTACGAAAGTAAAGAGTATGTTCGATTGTGACGTATGGGTTCCGGGTGAACTGACGGCGACTAAGCAGGGAGAAAACTTCTTTTGGGCAGGTACGAATGCTGCTACAGGTGATCAAAACTTTGTTATCTATTCCTATCCTTATACCGACAAGGATACATTTACGAAAGAGTATTTCGTGCATAAGCGTGACTCTGTGATGAAGATTAATATTCCTGGTGCAAGGGAGGGTATGTATATGGAAACCGATTCATTGATGACAGACGTACGTCCTATCAATGTACAGGACGAATATGCATTGGAAGCTCGTGGCTTGTGGCGTGTGAAAGGCGATTTTATGGGTGGTCCGTATGTATCTCATGTCCGTTTGGATAAAGTTAATCAGCGCATTATCGTATCCGAGATATTTGTGTATTCACCCGATAAGATGAAACGTAATCTGGTACGTCAGATGGAAGCGTCATTGTATACGCTTAAATTGCCCGGAAGCAAACAGGAAGGAAATGAGATGCCTTTGGCAGTAACAAAAAAAGATTCTACTAAAACAGAAAAATAAGGATGGAAGATAATAAAATAAGAGTCGGTATAACTCAGGGAGACATAAACGGAGTTGGATATGAAGTGATTTTGAAAACATTTTCGGATCCGATGATGTTGGAGTTATGTACCCCGATTATTTACGGTTCACCCAAAGTAGCTGCTTATCACCGCAAGTCATTGGACTTGCCGACTAATTTCAGTATTGTGAACTCGGCATCGGAAGCTGTCCCTAATCGTCTGAGTGTCGTGAACTGTACAGACGATGAAGTAAAAGTTGAGTTTTCCAAACCTGATCCGGAGGCTGGTAAAGCTGCTCTTGGCGCTTTGGAGAAGGCAATTGAAGAATACAAAGCGGGGCTGATTGATGTTATTGTTACGGCTCCTATCAATAAGCACACTATTCAGTCGGAAGAATTCTCTTTTCCCGGACATACGGAGTATATCGAAGAGAAGTTGGGTGATGGCGGAAAAGCTTTGATGATTCTGATGAAAGATGATTTACGGGTGGCATTAGTGACAGGACACATTCCTGTACGGGAGATAGCATCGGCTATAACGAAAGAGTTGATACAGGAGAAACTACTCGTTTTTAACCGTGCGTTGAAGCAGGACTTTGGTATCGGAGCACCGCGTATTGCTGTACTTTCCCTGAATCCACATGCCGGTGATGAAGGCTTATTGGGTACGGAAGAGCAGGAAGTAATCATTCCTGCCATTAAAGAACTGGCGGGGAAAGGCATATTGTGTTATGGTCCTTATCCGGCTGACGGCTTTATGGGTTCCGGTAACTTTACTCATTTTGACGGTATACTGGCAATGTATCACGATCAGGGACTTGCTCCTTTTAAATCTTTGGCTATGGATGAAGGTGTAAATTATACGGCCGGTCTTCCGGTAGTGCGTACTTCACCGGCGCATGGCACGGCTTATGATATTGCAGGAAAAGGGATTGCTTCCGAAGATTCTTTCCGGCAGGCTGTCTATGTGGCAATCGATGTGTTCCGTAACCGTATGCGCGAGCAGGAAGCACATGCCAATCCCCTGAGGAAACAATATTACGAAAGACGTGACGACAGCGATAAGCTGAAACTTGATAGTACAGAAGAGGATTTGTAGTATGACGAAAGCAGAAATACAACAAGTAAAACTGCGTTTTGGTATTATTGGCAATAACGAGGCTTTGATGCGTGCTATTGATATCGCCATTCAGGTAGCTCCTACTGATTTGTCGGTGCTGATTACCGGAGAGAGTGGTGTGGGTAAGGAGAGTTTTCCGCAGATTATCCATCAATACAGCCGCAGAAAGCACGGACAATATATCGCTGTAAACTGCGGGGCTATCCCCGAAGGAACGATTGATTCGGAACTGTTCGGCCATGAAAAAGGAGCTTTTACCGGTGCTATCGGTGAACGTAAAGGGTATTTTGGCGAGGCTGACGGCGGTACCATTTTTCTTGATGAGGTGGGGGAGCTTCCTATGCCTACACAAGCTCGTTTGCTTCGGGTGCTTGAGACAGGTGAGTTTATTAAAGTCGGTTCGTCTAAAGTTGAAAAAACGAATGTACGTATTGTTGCTGCTACCAATGTGAATCTTACACAAGCAATTGCTGACGGGCGTTTCCGCGAAGATTTATACTACCGTCTTAATACGGTGCCTATTCCGGTTCCGGCTTTACGCGAACGTGGAGAGGATGTTGTGTTACTGTTCCGCAAGTTTGCATCAGACTTTGCCGAAAAGTATCGTATGCCTGCCATTCAGCTGACTGATGATGCCAAACAAGTGCTGCTGACATATCCATGGCCCGGTAATGTACGTCAGTTGAAGAATATAACGGAACAGATTTCCATTATTGAAACCAATCGTGAAATCAACGCTTCTATTTTGAAGAATTACCTGCCCGAACAGAGCAATGTGCAGCGCCTGCCTGCCTTGTTTGGTGTAAAGAATGAAAGTAAAAGTTTTGAAAGCGAGCGCGAAATACTGTATCAGGTACTTTTTGACATGCGCCAGGATGTCACCGAATTGAAAAAACTGGTACACGAAATTATGACCGAACGGGCAACTATGGGAAATCAGGGTGCGACACCTACTGCTTATTATGCATCTGCTCCAGCGGTAGTAGCTTCAGTACCTGCTGCCGGAGTGCCTACTATAATACACCCTTCCGTGAAATCAGCTCAGGAAGTAGATGAGGATATTCAAGACACGGAAGAGTATGTTGAAGAATCTCTCTCATTGGATGAAGTGGAAAAAGAAATGATACGCAAGGCACTTGAAAAGCATCACGGAAAGCGCAAAAGTGCGGCTAAAGATTTGAATATATCGGAGCGTACGCTATACAGAAAGATAAAAGAATATGGATTGGATTAAGAAAATAACGTTGATATCGGCGTTAGCAGGTTTGGTGTGCGTGGTAGTTTCTTGCCGCATCTCCATGGGACTTGCTCCGATAAGTTCTATTGATTACAGCAAAGTGAAGACTATTACAATTGCCGAATTTCCTAATCGTGCCGAGTACGTGTATGCTCCCATGACTACGGAGTTTAACCAGAAACTTAAGGATATGTTTATCCAGCAAACACGTTTGCAATTGGTGAATGCCAACGGCGATCTGGAAATAGACGGTGAGATAACGGGTTATAACCAATACAATGAAGCTGTAGCAGCTGATGGCTATTCTTCTAAAGTGAAGCTGACTATGACCGTAAACGTGCGTTATGTAAACAATACCAATCATGAGGAAGATTTTGAACAACAGTTTTCCGCTTTCCAGACTTATGATTCCTCCTTGCTGCTGACTGATGTGCAGGATGACCTGATAAGTAAAATGATAAAGGATATCACAGAACAAATATTTAATTCAACCGTAGCTAACTGGTAATCGAGGAATGACTTCTGCCTATTTGCAACAATGGATACAGCATCCTGAAATGTTGAATAAGGATACTTTGTACGAGCTTCGTACTCTGCTGGTCCGTTATCCCTATTTTCAGTCGCTTCGGCTGCTGTATCTTAAGAATCTATATTTGCTGCACGATGTCACATTCGGAGCAGAGCTGCGTAAGGCTGTTCTGTATGTGGCAGACAGACGTGTATTGTTTTATTTGATAGAAGGTGACCGCTATAGGTTGAAATCACAAAAGTCACCTTTACTTTCTTCCAGAGTGCCGGAAGAAGAACCTAATGTAGACCGTACACTCTCTTTGATAGATGCTTTTCTGGCAACAGTTCCCGAAGAGCATTCGCAGGTTACAGAATTGGATTATGCAATGGATTACACAACTTATCTGTTGCAGGATGACGGACAGAATGATTCTGAACCAACCGGTGGAAAGGAAGTCCCTAAACTGCGCGGACACGAACTGATAGATGGATTTATACGTAAGAGCGAGTCGTCGGAATCATCTGTATTTGAAAGATCGGTATGTCCTGAGAAAGTTCTCGTATCTCCGGAAGAAAAGGAGGCATCTCTTGAAGATAAGGAAGTGATTTCCGAGCAAAAAGAGACTTTCTCCGCTTCCCTTTCAAAAAACGAATATTCTACTTCCGAAGACGATGAAAATGATGATGGACAGATTCGTCAGGAAGATGTGGATGATAGCTGTTTTACAGAAACTTTGGCTAAAATCTATATTAAACAGCACAGATATGATAAAGCACTTGAAATTATTAAAAAATTAAGTTTGAATTATCCAAAAAAAAATGCTTACTTTGCAGACCAAATCAGATTTTTGGAGAAATTGATTATTAACGCTAAATCAAAATAACAAAATGTATTTATTATTAGTTATCTTAATGGTGATCGCATCCATATTGATGTGTTTCATTGTGTTGATTCAGAATTCCAAAGGCGGTGGTCTGGCTTCGGGTTTCTCATCATCCAATCAAATCATGGGTGTACGCAAGACTACTGACTTTCTGGAAAAGGCAACATGGAGTCTCGCTGTGTTTTTGGTGGTGATGAGTGTTGCTTCCGCTTACGTTATCCCTTCTGCTTCTCACAAAGGCGGTGATGTGATTTTGGAACAGGCACAGCAAGAAGAGAAGACGAACCCGTACAATATGCCCGTAGGTACAGCTGCTCCGAAAGCTGAGCAACCGGCTGAAACAGCTCCTGCAACAACAGCTCCTGCTGCTACGGATGCTGCAGAACCGGCTGGAAATTAATTTTGAGAAATAACTGTAATTTCTTGACAGGTGGAGTTGTACAATTTATGTTGTACAATTCTGCCTGTTTTTATTTATAGTCTTTTATATTTGGTTATTTTTGTAGCCAGATAAGATTCATTTGAAATTATAAACCATATTATAATATTATAATGACAACTACTGACAAAATTCACCAGACGCTACGCGATTCGGCAGGTATGCGTTGGTTGGTATTGCTGCTTTTAGCATTTGCTATGTTCTGTTCATATATTTTTATGGACATACTTTCACCTATTAAAGACTTGATGCAGTCCACGCGTGGCTGGGATTCTACAGCATTCGGTACAATGCAGGGGTCTGAGACATTCCTTAATGTATTCGTATTTTTCCTTATTTTCGCAGGTATTATCCTCGATAAAATGGGTGTACGTTTTACTGCAATTCTTTCCGGTGCTGTGATGCTTGTCGGAGCTACCATCAATTGGTATGCGGTGACAGACGCTTTTCAGGGAAGTGGACTTCAAACTTGGTTTACCAACAACCTGAATTATATTCCCGGTTTCGATGAGTTGGGTATCTCTCCATTCTATAGAGGTATGCCGGCATCAGCTAAATTTGCGGCAATAGGTTTCATGATTTTCGGTTGCGGTGTCGAGATGGCGGGTATTACGGTGTCTCGCGGTATCGTTAAGTGGTTCAAAGGCCGTGAAATGGCGCTTGCTATGGGGTCTGAAATGGCGCTTGCCCGTTTGGGAGTTGCCACTTGCATGATTTTCTCTCCGGTATTTGCTAAATTAGGGGGTGTTATTGATGTTTCCCGTTCAGTGGCATTTGGTGTTGTGCTATTGCTTATCGCACTTATTATGTTTATTGTCTACTTCTTCATGGATAAGAAACTTGACGAGCAGACGGGTGAGGCTGAGGAGAAAGACGATCCGTTCAAGATCAGCGATCTCGGTACTATTTTGTCCAGTGGCGGATTCTGGTTGGTAGCGCTTCTTTGTGTACTTTATTATTCTGCTATATTCCCGTTCCAGAAATATGCCGTAAATATGCTGCAATGTAATTTGGTATTCAAGGAAGTACCCACCGACTCTTTCTGGGCTACTAATACGGTGACAATTCTTCAGTACTGCATTATGCTTGTCGTTGCGGGTGCTTCTTTTGCAAGTAATTTTATGAAGAAGGCAAGTATGAAGTATGGCTTGCTTACCCTTGCCGGAGTATTGCTCACTGTCTTCTGTTATATGGGTTATATGCGTCAGAGTGCCGAAACAGTATTTGCAGTCTTCCCTTTGCTCGCTGTAGGTATAACACCGATACTTGGAAACTATGTTGACCATAAAGGTAAGGCAGCTTCGATGCTGATGATAGGTTCCATGTTACTGGTTCTTTGCCATCTTACTTTCGCGTTTGTTCTTCCTGAGTTCAGAGATAATGCGGTAGGTGGTGTTGTGATAGCTTATCTTACTATATTGGTACTTGGTGCAAGTTTTTCACTGGTTCCTGCTTCTTTATGGCCCAGTGTTCCTAAATTGGTTGATGCCAAGATTATAGGCAGTGCTTACGCGCTTATTTTCTGGGTGCAGAATATTGGTCTTTGGCTCTTCCCGCTTCTTATCGGAAAGGTACTTGATAAAACCAATACGCAGCTTGTTGCTGATTTAAAGAACGGTGTGATTACTCCGGAAGAGGCTGCCGTGTCGTATGATTACACCGCACCGCTTGTAATGCTGGCTTGTCTTGGCGTTGCTGCTTTGGTATTGGGATTTATTCTTAAAGTTGTAGACAAGAAGAAAGGTCTTGGTTTGGAAGAACCTAATATCAAAGCTTGATAACGGTAATGTCAGATACAAAAGGAAAAGTAAACCTATTGGATACTGTTCCCGTTCAGTGCGGACATATTACAACCGAATGGGAAGGGGAGTACGCGATACTTTCCTTTCCTCGGTTTAAGTACGACTGGATGAGACGTTTTTTGTTGCCGAAGAGTATGTCGGCCGATATTCATGTGAAGCTGGAGGAACACGGTACTGCCGTATGGCGTTTGATAGATGGAAACCGAACCGTACAAGAGATAATCTCTCTGCTTACCGACCATTTCCAAAATGAAGATAACTATCCTTCTCGTGTCACTACTTACATTATGCAGTTGCAGAAAGATGGATTCATTCAGTTGAAAGTCGAGAGTTGAAAGTTACCGTCTGGTATTACAATGCAGACTGCTTTCAACTCTCGACTCTCAATTTCCTAATTGCTTTCTCTGTCTACCTTGATTAATCCACCGGTAGCTGTATCGAACAAAACTTTTATAGTAGAATTTTTATTGAATAGTACAGGTGCAAGATATTCTATAGTACCAAATTGTGTAACGGGCAGTTCACCATCGAATATCTTCTTGTTGTTGCCTGTTAATATAACATGGGCGCGTCCCGGAACGTTGTAAGCAACTCCGTCTACTTTTTTCTTACCGTCTTCTTCCGGAATGGCGGGAGTCTTCAAATCGGTTATGGAGATATAATACGGTTCGCCTGCCAAATCATCGTTTGCCACTATGCCCAATCGTTTGGAGAAGCGGAAAGCTACTTCATTGTTCATTTCTTTGGGAGTAAGGCGAATTGTAAACGTCTGAGGTTCTTCTTTCAAGGTTCCGGAGAACATCTCCGTCATAGCACGTTCCTGTAAGTTGAGGTTGTCGAGCATGATTTTGAGTTGGGCGCCATCCTGCGGCATATTGTCGGCTTCACCACGGAGAAGGGCATTTTTGCTTTCACGGATGTTATAGATTTCCTTGGCTACCAACTCCGCCATTTTAGCTCTGGAACTTGCCATGAGTATTTCTTCCGTAAGGAATTTACGCGGATCTATGATTTCTTGTGCGGCAGCGGTTATTTTGGTTGCCGGTATCGTATGGCTGTTAAGCGGTATGTTGATGGAACGGACAATGCCGTCTTCGGTAAGTTCCATTAGTGGGGCTACAGTCTTATCTTTCAAC
>NZ_JBCODG010000031.1:32794-53487 GCF_040928965.1 Bacteroides sp. 2201st1_D9_2201SCRN_220225
TGGTAGCCTGTACTACAATTTCTATTTCGGTTTTAGGCAGGAGATAAGTTACTCCGTAGTCTTTACCGCGCATAATACCGGTGCTGACATCTGTTTGGGCATAGGCACTTGTAGCTATTAGAATGCCGGCCACCCATATCATTTTTTTCTTCATATTTCTCTATCGGTTTATAACTATGAATTTTAAATAACAAAGTTAACGAAGTTCTTTGTTCTTGGATATTCATTTACGAAAGATTAACTTTCCGTCAGACCATAAAATAGGAATGCTGCATGTCCTTATTCTTTCAGTACAACTTCCGCTATTCCTACACGGTCATCATTCAGTAAGATGCGCAAATCACTGGCCGTGGTTCCTTTGAACGGATAGGAGATAAGTTCGCCGTATTGGCTGACAGTACCCGAATAGACAGTAAGGAACTGACCGCCTCCGCCTGAAAGCTGTATCTCGAACTCTGCCGGAAGTCCGTTGTCTCGCTTGAAAGCGATAGCAACTTCGTTTATTTTGCTTCCGTTCTTTAGGGCAAAGGTTATATAATCTCCTTTGTTACCCTGCCAGACCGTATTCTTTTGTTTGTCAAGCACATTTGGGGCGTTTTCCATATCGGTACTTGCTGTTACGGGACTGATGGGATTTTGACTTTCAAGTGCTTGCAGGCGAGCTTGGTAATCTTCTACAGTAAGTATACCATTCAGCCGGATGTCTTCGGAAGACGCACCCGCCATGATGGCGAACTCGCCCGGTTCCACTGTCCATTTCATATCGGCATTCAACAATTCAAGATGCTTGCGGTCAAGAGTGAAAACTATTTCTTTGCTCTCTCCCGGCTTCAGGTGGATACGTTCAAAACCGGCAAGATTCTTTTCGTAGGTGGTGACACTGCTTAGAATATCGCGCGTGTAGAGTTGTACCACTTCGTCACCGGCACGTTTGCCGGTATTCGTTACTTTCAGTCGTACGGTGGCTTTTTGGTTGGGTGTGATTACTTTGGGAGTGATTTCGAGGTCGGAATACTCAAAAGTAGTATAGCTCAAACCGTAGCCGAAAGGATACAGTGCACCATTAATGCGTGACATATTGCCGTCCGGTCCCGGATTTTTACCGCCATCTATCTGTGAAGCCGGTTTGTAGGGGAAGTTGAACGGGATTTGTCCTACTGTTTTAGGAAAAGTAACTGTCAGTTTGCCTCCGGGATTGTAATCGCCGAAGAGAATGTCGGCTACTGCCGTACCGCCTTTAGAGCCCGGATACCAGGCTTCAAGAATGGCAGGGACAAACTTGTCCGCCCAGTTTACGGATAGCGGACGACCGTTAATCAATATCAGTATAACAGGCTTGCCCGTGGCTTGTACGGCTTGCAGCAGTTTCAACTGGTGTCCCGGTAATTCCAGGCTTGTGCGCGATTTGTTCTCACCGCAGGTACGTTGGCCGCCACCCAGTACTACTACTGCTACATCAGCCTGACGGGCATTGGCTGCGGCACGGTCTATTTCGGCTTGTTCGTCAGGGGTAAGCGGGTATTCCATGATTTCGCTTTCAGGCCAATGGGCATCTACAAGGTCGCAGCCTTTGGTATAAAGCACTTCGGCCTTACCCTGTGCTTTCTCGCGGATTCCTTCGAGGACAGTAGTAACCTCTACGGCGAGTGGTCCGTAATGTGTCAGAGCATAGCCTTCCTCATCGGCATTCGGGCCACAGACGGCAATCTTCTTTATCTTATCGATATTCAGCGGCAGTGTATTATCTGTATTTTTCAGCAATACGATGGATTCGCGGGATGCCTGTAGGGCAACGGCTTCATTGGCTTCCTTCTCCACTTCATCGTCAGCTCCGGCAAGGTCTGTTTGGTAGGGAGCATCGAACAGACCGATAAGGAACTTTACCCGAAGGATGTCACGCACACGGTCATTGATAACTTCTTCACTCAGTCCGCCTTCCTTTACGAGTTCGCGTAGCGGAAGTACGAATGAGTCGGGCGAGCGGAATGTACAACGTACGTTGAGGCCTGCTTCCACGCTTTGGCGTACGGCTTCTTTCATGTCTTTGGCGGTGTTATGCTTGGTATAGAGATATTCTACGGCATCGCTGTCCGACACTACATATCCCCGGAAACCCATTTCCTTGCGGAGTCGGGTAGTCAGCCAATAGTAGCTTCCCTGGATGGGAATGCCGTCGTAGTCGTTATAGGAACTCATCACGCCCAATAGCCCTGCTTCACGGATTACCCGTTTGAAAGGGTAGATGTGTATGTTTTCCACTTCGCGCGGCGGCATTTGCGGATCAACGCGCGCCATGCCTTCACGTGCTCCCTTATTGTTGCTGTATGCAGCAAAATGTTTGGCAGTGGCGGCTACTTGGTGATTATGTTGCAGTCCGCGTACCATTTCGATACCCAGCTCGGCAACAAGATAGGGGGATTCGCCGTAGACTTCCTCATAGCGTCCCCAACGCTGGTCGCGACCTACATCGAGGATGGGGGCGTAGACGTTGGTATAGCCCAGCATGCGGGCTTCCCGTCCGGTGATAAGTCCTACTTGGCGGATAAGTTCGCGGTTCCACGTGTGTCCTAATCCCAGTTGGGTGGGGAAATTGGTGGCTTTATAACTTTCCACGCCACGGATGCCCTCATTAGTGAAATCTACGGGGATTCCGAGGCGGGTATCTTCAACAAAGAAGCGTTGTATTTCGTTCAGTGCCCAGGCATGACGCGAGGCAGGCCAGACGTTTTCATTGTCCGAGGGTGGCAGTCCCCATTGCTGGAAGCCGTTCAGATGTTCGTCAATGGCTCCGATACCGTCTTTCCAGAGCATCTGTTTCCATTCGGGGGTGGGAAGAGCATCTTTCAGTACTCGTTTGTAGCCGTAGAGGGTAACCATCTGGCAGGTTTTTTCTTCGAGTGTCATCTGCTGCAAGAGGTTTTCAATGCGGGCATCGAATGTTGCGGCAGGGTCTTCATATATATCTTTGATACCGTTTTTGTTGAAGTCTATCCAGCCTTTATGGTACATTTCGCTTTTTGCCGGTTTATAGTATGCCGGTATTTTTGCAGTTTTTTGTGCAGACAGTAATGTGCCACTGCCTAATAACAAGGTAGCTACAATTAATTTCTTCATGGTATGTTTTTTATAGTTTTCTTTGGGTGTCAAAGATAGTGAATTTTGAGAACAGAAAAGGATAAAATTGTTCGAAGTACGGTTATCTATTGTACATACTGTATTGGAATGGGGTGATAGTGGCGGATAATGGCATTGCGCTTTTGGCTGATAAATTATATGGTTGATGCCTCTTGATTGATTAAGTCAGCAGAGCTTTGTCATAAGGTGATTTTTTTGAAATCATACGAATATTCTAATGATAAATATTTTAGTAAAATATTTGCGCGTTTTGTTGAAATTCAGTATGTTCATAATGCTGTTTTAATTCGAAATATCATTATGAACATACTAAATTTTATGCAACGTTTCCTCGATGAAGCATCTTGCATTGCTTGTCTGAAGGAGCAGAGGGAACAATCCGGTATTGTCTGTAAATATTGTGTGTCTGTACGGAACATCGTTGGGATGCAACAAGTTTGTTTTCGAGTGAAAGCACTGTCATCACAGGCAGCCATTACACTCCGGAACAGTTATGAAACACAGCAAGCTGCCTTCCCATTACTGGATAGCAGTCATGTTCCAGCTAACAAGCGCCAAGAAATCCTTTTCAACAGAGGAAATCCATCGCTAATTAGGTTACAAATGTTATCAGCCCATTTGAGAGATGGTCTGCAAGCTTCGTGATGTCATGGGAAAGCGTGATGAACGCTATTGCCTGATCGGTTCTGTAGAACTGGACGAAGGTTTCTTCACTGTGGAGCTTCAAGAAGAGGAAAAGAACAAATCATTGAAAAGAGGTCGTGGCAGTCAATGGAAAGCCAAGATTCTAGTCATGATTGAAAGTTCCGATTCTACGAAAACCCCTAAGAGAGGAAGAACCAATAAAGCGGTCGGACACCTCAAAATGCAGATTATATCAGGTTTGGGGTCGAAGACAATTACCAAGGTTGTCAAAGAGCAACTGGAGCCGCTAGTAGAACTGACTACGGACGATTCCATATCATATATCAAGTTTGATAAACTCTGTTAAAAGCCATAAGGCTGTTACTTCCTGTAAAGAAGTGGTTTAAGTCTTCTTGTCATGGGGCATATTGCAATCGGTAATGCCAACTCATATTATTATCTTTAAGTTTTATATTAATGATTTCTCTTGTAGCAAAGAAGCTGTAAAAGAAAGAACAAACATATAAAAATAGTTCATTGACTAAGAATATTGATATATTTATAGATGTTCTTACCAAACAGAGGATAGAGTACGAACCTTTACACTTTTAATTATTTGTCCTTTTCCGCTTTCAACAGATAAGCTATTATATATTCCAGAAGGATAAACAAGGTTAGTTTGTTGAACCATTCCATCATTAATTAAAGCTTCCACCGAACTCTTATCTACAAACAAGGTCAGTGATACTGCATTGGAAGAAAGGTTAAGAGGTGAATATAATACTTTTCCGAATTCCGATGAAAAAGAAACTTCACCTGATTGAGTCCTGTCAATAATGAAAGACTTGTCCGCACGATTTAAACTAATAGGATATTTATCCCCCTTTTCATTGCTTAAAGTCAATGTAAGATTTTCATTATCTGCAATATCCATATTAATTTGTAGCTCATAAGCATCTTCATTATTATCAATTGCATAAGTATTATCGGATGCCGAAATCGTTTTCCATTCTCCTGCAATAGCATCAACCTCTTTCACAATTCGGGAAGTAATTATTGGCCTACCGTCTGCATCCTTTTGCAATGCCAATTCTCTAGGTAATGTCATACCACCACGCCAAGTCATTGAAGGTACAACTCCGGCATATTGCCAATTACTCATCCAAGCTATAAACAAATGTCGTCCGTCGGGTACATTATTCCACGTAACACCGGCGTAGTTATCCTTGCCGTAATCTATCCAAAGCGGATAAGGAAGGTTGTCAGCCTTAAAAGTAACTCCGTCAAAATCGCCTACAAAATATTGTGTAGCCGAGCCTCCATTAGGACCCCCCGGATTAATACTGACTAAAAGCACCCATTTCTTTTGACCGTTATAATCCATCTGTATTAAATCGGGGCATTCCCAAACTCCACCGTGAGCGCCTATGCCGTCACCAAAGTCACTTAGTTTCTTCCACTCTTTCAAATCAGAGGAACTGTAAAAGGTTATTGTCTGCCCTGTTGCGAGTGACATAATCCATTTACTACCGGCTGCATACCAAAAGACTTTCGGGTCGCGAAAATCGGGTTTGGCATCATCTTTCAATACAGGATTGTTCTTATATTTAATAAAAGTACGTCCTTTATCCAAACTATAAGCCAAACTTTGAGTCTGTTTCTGACCGTTGGAAGTGTAAACGGCTATCATGGCATCTTTGCCAAAGCCTGCTGTATTATCTCGGTCAATCACAATGCTACCCGAAAATATTTCCCCATTTGCATCTTTAGTAAGGGCAACAGGCAGATGTTCCCAATGCATCAAATCCTTAGTCACGGCATGTCCCCAGCTCAAATTTCCCCAAACACTCCCCATCGGGTTGTACTGATAGAACAAGTGATATTCGCCATCTAAATAAGCCATGCCGTTAGGATCGTTCGTCCAATATGTTTTCGGTGTAAAGTGAACTGACGGACGATAAGCCTCGTCATAATATGTATTAGTATCTATATAAAGAGCGTCTTTTTCATCATCCGAACAAGCGGCAATGAATGTCAATAAAAGACCGGTTGTTACTGCTGCCAGAGCTTTGCTGGCAGCAGTGTGATATAATGATTTTATCATATAGGTTCTTGCTATTTAGTTTTCAAATATTCTATCGCATTATGAGTTGTTTGTTCTATGTTTTTCTGATATGGATTAACACTACGGTTCTGGTTCCATTCAAAAGCACCGATACCTATGGCAATAGCCGTACCTTTAAACTCTTCGGTTGGCAAAGTTTCATAATTTGCCATCATAAAATAATCATTAATGCCGTCCCATGTTGCAAGGATACGTATCTGGCTGTCTTCCGATATTTTCACATAAGCATTTTCATCTGTATTATTCATATTATAATACATGCACAAGTCTTTGTAAATTGAATTATGGTTTTCTTTCCAACCTGCACCAATCAAAGGAATTACTTTCTTGCCATCCATCCATTTCCATTCAAGTCCGCGATAGATAGGATGTGAAGTCTCGTCATGTGCTTTACCTATATATACATTCATATTCCAAGTATCTCCATTGTCAAATCCGTCACCACTCGTAAACTCCGTATTGAATTTAGCTTTCATACGCCCAATTGTATACAGGTAAGCAACAGCATGAGTATTCAGCAATAATCCACCGCCGTCTATATGGAACTTCTTTATAGCCTCCACTACCGAAGGATCTAGTGATTCTGCCGGAAGGTCTGTTGTTTGCTGCGAATCACGAATCCACCACAACACACGGTATTGGGATAAATCGGCTCCATTGGCTATTTCATCGAATGACAGATACTCACCCGTAGGATAATTATTAAAGAACCAATCAGCGGCAGCTTTTTCATCATCATCCGTAATGCCGTCACGAGTAGGAGTGACCCCCAAGAAAGCAACTTTCGTTTTACCTACACGAATATCAGTATAAACACTTTCCGAAGACTGACCTTCTTCATTGAAGCTGACCACTCCGATCGTATATTTCTTGTTCGCTGCATTCTCTATGGTATAGTTAACCGCATCACCTTTTAACTCTATCTTCTTATTATCATACCGTACTTCCACTTTCGACAATTTTTCATTCGGAAGCACCCATTTAATTTGTATGTTGTTAGTTCCGTCTACTTGTTGTGCTATTACATCCTGAACCGATGCGCCTCCTTCACGGGTAAAAGAAATTGTTTGTCCGGTAGAGTAATTGCCTTTGCTATCTATTACCTTAAAAGTAAGGCGATAATCTTTACCCACTTTAATAACGCCGTATTTATAAGAAGTAGGATTCCCTGTTACAACAAATGTGCCGTCGGTTCCACTCACTCTTACCTGCAAATCATCGTTATGTGAAGGCAAATTCCAACTTACGCGCAATGTATCGTCATCAACTTTATATTGCAAATCAGATAATTCTCCCACAATGGGTGCGGCAATTTTTTCCTCCCTGTCATAGCAACCGCTCAGCAAGAGGAGAGAAACAAGACTATATAATAAATATTTCTTTTTCATAATTCATTCTTTAATTAGTAACCGTAATTCTGTTTATAAACCTGTTTACTGAAATTAATCTGCTGTTGGGGAATTGGCACATACTCCGCTCTATTCTTCTCAAAATGTGCATCTTCATAATATGTGCGTTTGGGGGCTTCTTCTTTATAGAAAGTATTTATTACAGAATCGGCTATTCCCCAACGAACCAAATCAAAGAAACGCTGACTTTCCATAGCCAATTCTAGACGACGTTCCCAACGCAGTGCCTCACGGGCATAAGGTTTCGTCCAATTACAATTCACATTATCTACATACAAAGCAATATCCACATTTTCGGCATAGTCTATCAAACCAGTACTCTTCTTGGCACGTTCACGAATTTCGTTTATTAAAGGCAGAGCCTCTTTCTCGCGATCGAGCTCAATCAAGGCTTCGGCACGCATCAGCACTACATCTGCGTAACGTATCACGATTTTATTTTTCGTATTGGCACGGAAAGGATCAATCAGCACAGAAGAAGGATCATTCAATGCCACATTCTCTTTCAAAGAAGAATACAAGCCGTATACAGCTTTATTACGAGTCCATGATTCATCAAAAATATTTTTCTTATCATATTTATAAGGAACACCGGGTAATGCTACTGTGTGATATAACCGCGGGTCTACTTTATCTGTATTTGCATTATAATCGGCTTTATTATAATCCGAGAATTCAGGCAATCCATTGACTGTTTTATATGCATTTACCAAATTTTGGCTCGGTTTCTGGAAATCACATGAACCTGAAAACTTCATTGGTACATTTAAAGCATCACTGAAATTGAGGCGTCCGTACAAAGTACCGTCATCTGTTGAGTGCTGAATGGCAAACAAAGATTCTTTTCCGTTCTCATAACTTCCCGGCAAGAAGTTGTAAGCAAAATCATCCTCCAAACCATAATCGGAACTCATTACTTCATTCGAAAAAGTAAGTACCTGTTTCAAATCTTCTGCATTGATTTCGGTTACATTATGTTTTTCGTCCTGACGGTATGCCTTATATAGATAAGTCTTGGCTAAATAAGCAGCTGCAGAATATTTGTTGGCACGTCCCACGTCAGTTCCCTGCGATTCGGGTAGGTTGTCATAAGCAGCTTTAAAATCATCGGCTATCTTTTGCCAAAGTTCATCGTTTGACAAAGCTATATTCGATATTGTTCCATAGTCTTCTATCGCAACCGTCTCATCTATATAAGGAATACTTTTGAAAAGCACTTTTAGCAAGAAGTAAAAATGACCACGGATAAAACGGCATTCGCCGATACGTATTTTTTTATTCGGGAAATCCTGTTCGCTCACATTGTTCAAACTGCGTAAAGCATTGTTTGCACGAGAGATGGCAATGTAGCAATTGTACCATAAGCCATCCGGTTCACCAAAGTTTGCTGTTATATTGGAAGATGTCTCATAAAAATGAAAATCCTGAATATCCGATTCGTCGCGTCCTCCTTTATAGGCATCGTCAGAGCGCACATTGCCATAAGGCCAAAGATTAAAAGGTATGTCATAGTGGTCATTTCCCAACATGGAATAAGCCGAAATAACTAGTTTGTCTAATTGTTCCACTCCCGAAACACTTTCTTCATCAAGTATTCCATTCGGATTCATATCCAGAAAATCCGAACATCCTGCAAACAAGAAACTACATGCAGCAAGTAGAGATAAATATTTCTTTTTCATAATCTGTATCAATTTAAAGTTCATTAGAATGAGATATTAGCTCCAACAGTAAAACTCATTGGAATAGGATAGCCGAAAGCAGGATTTTCAGGGTCGATTCCTGTAAAGCTCTTACTTTTTATCGTCAGCAGATTCTGTCCGCTGACATATAAACGGAACTTATCCATTTTCACTTTGAAAGCCCACCGTTTGGGTAATGTATATCCCAACTGCAAGGTTCTTAGTTTCAAGTATGAACCGTTTTCTATAAAATAAGTAGACAAACGGTTTTCCCAGTTGGTGTCTGTTGCTGAAATAGCAGGAATGTCACTGTCGGGATTGGATGGGCTCCATGCATCGAGCAATCTGCGTCCCTTGTTCGAACCAGTTTCGCGCACACTCCAGAAGTCGGTATGGTATTTCTGGATATTCTCTACATCGATATTAAATACTCCCTGCCAGAACATAGTCAGGTCAAAGTTACGGTATTCGAGGTTTATGTTCAAACCATAAATAAAGTCAGGATGCTGAACGGCAATCCAAGTACGGTCTTTATCTGTGATTTTGCCATCCCCATTCAAGTCACGGTAGCGGATGCGTCCCAATCCCTTACCGTCTTGTTCGGCTGCATTGTCCACATCTTCTTGTGTTTTGAAGATGCCGTCCGCCACATAACCATAAAGAGAATTCAACGGATGCCCCAAGATATTGTCTTTATCGCCGTCACCTCCATAAGAGTTCTGCACATCGGCAGGAAGTTTGGTTACTTTATTGCGGTAAGTTGAAATGTTTGCATTTATATCATAAGCCATTCCGAAACGCGTTTTATTACGGTAGCCGAGATTGAATTCCAATCCCCAGTTCTCCATGGATGCGCCATTTATCCAACGATTACCGCCTTCACCAATGGCTGCAAGATAGGGAGGCTTCACCAAAATGTCTTTGGTCTTTTTCATGTAATATTCGGCAGAGCCGTAAAGGCTTTGGTTGAACAAACCGAAATCAAGACCGATATTAGTCTGTGTTGTTGTTTCCCATTTCAGGTTGTCATTTCCACGCTGATTCATTTTAAATCCGGAAAGAAGCGTACCTGTTCCTTTGCCCGTTATGTTATAGGCAGTTCCGAGAACTGCTCCCCATGTAGGATCACCTATTCCGTAGTCTGTGGTATAGATGTTATAAGTAGCATAGTTGTCTATTTCCTGATTACCTGTCTGTCCCCAGCCGAAGCGAAGCTTCAAGTCGGATATTACATCTGTATTGTCTTTAATAAAGGCTTCTTCGCTTAAGCGCCATCCGAGTGAGAAGGCAGGGAAAGTACCGAAGCGGTTGTTCTTACCGAAACGGGAAGAACCGTCATAACGAACCGTGGCAGATACCAAATAACGTTCGGCAAATGAATAGTTTATCTTTCCAAAATAAGACATCAACGCATATCCGGTGGAACTGCCTGTGGATACTGACTTTCCGGTACCGAGGTCAGGCCACATCGTTTCGGGAGTTTCCACTTCGAAACCTTCACGATAAGCCGCAAAGTCTGTGTTTTGCTCTTTAAACAACTCCACACCTGCCAATACATCCATGCGGTGCTTCCCTATTTCGAACTGATAGGTAGCTGTGGCGTTCCAGTTCCATTTCAACCAATGTCCCTGATTCAGTTTTACCGAATTGACATCATTCTTCAACTTTCCAGACTCATACTTCTTGTTTAAATCTCGGCGAAAAAAGTTTCCATAGTCCAGACCGAAGTTGGTACGGAGTTCCAAACCTTTCAACGGTTTGACAGACACATACGCATTACCAAAAGTACGCCAATAAGAATAACGGTTATCTTTCACGGCATCCACCAAACGGACAGGATTCTGACGGTCATTCATCGAACCGATAGGTCCGCCCCACTTTCCGTTCTCGGTATAGACAGGAATAATAGGCAATGCTTGCAGGGCAGCGTCAAGTACTCCACCGGGAGCTTCTACTTCATGAGTGTTGTTGAAAGTGAAATTCTCACCGATAGTCACGATATCATTAAAGAGTTTATAACTTGTGTTCACACGTGCCGATAAGCGGTCGAATTCACTGTTCTTGATGATACCGTCATTCTTCAAATATCCCAAAGAAAAGAAATAATTACCTTTCTCCGTGCCGTTGCTCACCGACAAATCATAATTCTGCATAATACCCGTGCTTGCCACAGCATCAAACCAATCAGTGTCCGAGGTACGCATGGTGCGTTCGCTGTCAATGAATTCCGGCAGAATGATTTTATTCAGGCGGGCATTTCCTTTATCATCATATCCCCAATCGAAAGTATAGCCTATACTGTTGGTATTCGGATCTTTTCCCGAGTTTATGTTTGCCTGCCAAAGTGCCTGTCCGTATTCATTCGTGTTGAGCATATCCATCTTTGAGGAATACCATGAAGTGGTGAGTCCGGCATTGAGGTCGACACGGATTTTTCCTTCCTTGCCTTGTTTGGTGGTAATGATGATAACACCGTTTGCCGCACGCGAACCGTAGATACTTGCCGAAGAAGCATCTTTCAACACCTGAATACTTTCAATATCAGAAGAATTCAGTTCATGCATGCCGGCTTTTGTAGGCACACCATCGATAATATAAAGAGGATCGTTGTTGTTCAGTGTGCCGACACCGCGAATGCGGATAGTAGCTTTGCCTCCGGGGTTACCGTCGGCAGTCACCATCATTCCGGCAACCTTTCCCTGCAAAGCGCGCATCGGATTATTTTCGGGCACTTTTTTCAGTTCATCCACTTTCACTACCGAAACTGCACCGGTCAAGTCCGCCTTGCGCTGAGTGGTGTAACCTGTTACCACAACCTCGTCAATCAGTTGTGCATCTTCTTCGAGAGTAATTTTTAGATTGGGTTGCGCTTTTACTTTAACGGTTTTAAAACCAATATAAGAAACGGTAAGTTCCGTACCGCTCGTTACGTTGAGGCTGAAGTTTCCGTTAAAGTCAGTGATTGTTCCGTTTGTTGTACCTGTCTGTACAACCGAAGCACCGATAATAGGCTCTCCGTCGGTGGCATACTTTACCGTTCCTTTTATTTGGATGTTTTGCGCATAGGCAAAACCGCATAATCCTAAAAGGAACATCATAATGCTAAGTTTTCTCATACGTTATAATTTTATTGTTAACAATTATCTTGTGAATTCTCAAAACAGCTTTCCCGATCATGTTTTGATATTGCAAAGTAAATGGATTGCATTGAAACTGGCTATAAAAAATGATACGGATGCTGCAAAATTTGTTTCGTGGTATGGAGCTGACTATGCCCAGGAGATAGCCTGGTATCAATTTTAGCTGCATTTGTAACATTTGTGTTAGCCCTTTTCGCTTTTATTCCTTTTCTTTGCAATGTGCTTTCCCGAGCATTGAGTGAGTTCATAAAGTAAACATTAAATTTAATACCTGATTTTGAAAATGAAGCATTACTTTCATAGAATACTTTCTCCTTTTTGGGGAAAGATTATTGTAACTTTTCTTATTGTAATAATGAGTATCGGTATTTGTAGGGCACAGTATGCCGGGCTGAAAATCCATTATTTGGGTGCAAACCACAGTTTGGTACAGGTACAGGAACCGCAGAAATACCTTTTGTTGCCGGTGGAAGAGGCTGCTCCCGAGGCTACTGTCAATGTATTGGTGAATAATAAGGCCGATCAAAGTTTTCAGGTTCGGTTGGCTGTCAACCGTATCGACTATCTTGTTCCGTTTGCTTTGGAGCAGTATAAAGGTAAGACGGTAACTTTCGACATTCATACCGGCAACAGCCGTACCAATGTACGCGATGCCATGGCAGATGCCTGCTGGAAAGAACTGAAACTTTCCGATACGTTTGATGATGCCAACCGGGAAGCGTTCCGTCCGTTCTATCATCACACTCCTGTCTATGGTTGGATGAACGACCCCAACGGTATGTTTTATAAAGATGGAGAATATCATCTGTATTATCAGTATAATCCTTATGGCTCCATGTGGGGCAATATGAACTGGGGACATTCATCCAGCAAGGATTTGATAAGCTGGCAGCATCATCCGGTAGCCATACAACCCAACGGATTGGGCGCTGTGTTCAGCGGTAGCAGTGTGGTTGATAAGGATAATACGGCAGGTTTCGGAAAGGATGCCATCATTGCCATCTATACTTCAGCCGGTGCCAGTCAGATACAGAGCCTTGCATACAGTCTGGACAACGGAATGACTTTCCATGTTTATGAAAACAATCCTATCATTGCCGCCGATAAGGAGTGCCGCGACCCGAATATGTTCTGGCACGAAAAGAGTGGTAAATGGATTCTTATTTTGGCGGCTGCACTGGAAAAGGAAATGTGGATATATTCCTCTCCCGATTTGAAGAACTGGACAAAGGAGAGCAGTTTCGGACATGGATATGGTGCGCAGGAGGGTGTATGGGAATGTCCGGACCTCATGGAATTGCCCGTGCGCGGAACAGACCGTACCAAATGGGTGCTGATTTGCAATATCAATCCCGGCGGTCCTTTCGGAGGCAGTGCGGCACAGTATTTTGTAGGCGATTTTGACGGGAAAACCTTTACTTGCGATACCAAGCCCGAAGTAACCAAGTGGATGGATTACGGAAAAGACCATTATGCTGCCGTATCCTGGAGTAATACGCCCGAAAAGCGGCATACCGTGATTGCCTGGATGAGCAATTGGCAATATGCCAACAACGTGCCTACCAAACAGTTCCGTAGTGCCAACACATTGCCGCGCGACATTGAATTGTACGAAGGCAGTGACGGCGAACTTTATCTGGCCGCAACGCCTGCACCGGAAGTAAACGCATTGCGTACGGGCAAAGCATTGAAATACGGCGCTTTTTCCGCCGGAACAAAGAAGGTATCCCGGAAACTGCCGGTCGAAAACAACGGTATCTGTGAGATTAATCTCGAACTGGCTTCCCGCTCGGCCGATAAAGTATACATTACGTTGTCCAATGATAAGGATGAACAGACTGTAATGACTTACGACTTGAGGAACTCCACATTCAGCATGGACCGTACTGCAAGCGGACTTACGGATTTCAATAAGGACTTTCCTGCCATAACAGTAGCTCCGTGTCCGGCAGAAGCCAAGCAACGTCTGCGTCTGTTTATAGACCGTTGCAGCATCGAAGCTTTCGAGGGTGACGGACGTTTTGCCATGACAAACCTTGTATTTCCGCAGCATCCTTACACTACTATTTCCATTGCTGTAGATAAAGGGCGTTGCAAAGTCAACGACCTGACAGTAAATCTTTTAAAAGTTAACAACTAAATTTCGATATCTTATGAACAATAATAGTAATTCGCTTGCAAAGCTGCTTCCCATGATGCTTTGCTTCTTCGCCATGGGGTTTGTAGACCTTGTAGGTATCGCTTCCAACTATGTGAAAGCTGATTTGAACCTGACCGATTCCCAGGCAAATATATTCCCCTCTCTTGTATTCTTCTGGTTCCTTATCTTCTCCGTGCCTACGGGTATGCTGATGAACCGCATCGGACGCAAAAAAACGGTGCTTCTCAGTTTGGCCGTGACTTTTGTATCCCTGTTGCTGCCGGTTTTTGGAGACGGGTATGCGCTGATGCTGATTTCGTTTTCGCTATTGGGTATCGGCAATGCGCTGATGCAGACATCGCTCAATCCGCTGCTTTCCAATGTCGTCAGTGGAGAGCGGTTGGCAAGCTCGCTGACTTTCGGACAGTTTGTAAAGGCTATCGCTTCTTTCCTCGCTCCTTATATAGCTATGTGGGGAGCTACACAGGCTATCCCTTCGTTGGGGATGGGCTGGCGAGTGCTGTTTCCCATTTATATGGTGATAGCGGTTGTCGCTATCCTGTGGCTGGGCACTACATCTATTCATGAGGAAAAGGAAGAAGGGCGTCCTTCTACTTTCGGCGAATGTCTTGCTTTGTTGGGAAAGCCGTTCATACTGCTTTGTTTCTTGGGCATCATGTGCCATGTGGGTATCGATGTAGGTACAAATACCACTGCACCCAAGATATTGATGGAACGTCTGGGCATGTCGCTTGCCGATGCCGGATTCGCAACAAGTCTTTATTTTATTTTCCGTACGGCAGGTTGCTTTCTCGGAGCCTTTATTTTGCAGAAACTGTCTGCTCGAACTTTCTTCGGAATCAGTGTGTTATGTATGTTGGTGGCAATGGTAGGGCTGTTCGTTTTTCATGAGATGACAATGATATATGTGTGTATCGCTCTGATTGGTTTCGGCAATTCGAATATCTTCCCGATTATTTTCTCGCAGGCGTTGCTGGCAATGCCGCAGAAGAAGAACGAGGTTAGCGGACTGATGATTATGGGTTTGTTTGGCGGTACGATATTCCCGCTTGCTATGGGTGTGGCAAGTGATGCTATCGGTCAAAGCGGTGCGGTAGCTGTAATGACGGTGGGGGTACTGTATTTGTTTTTCTATATGATGAAAATCAAACGCTGACCTTTTCCGTTTTTTTAACGATGATAATATGTAAAACTATAAAATTAATTACCATGAATCAGATTGTAGTAGGAATGGGTGAGGCGCTTTGGGATTGCCTGCCCGAAGGAAAGAAAATCGGCGGTGCTCCGGCAAACTTTGCCTATCATGTATCACAATTCGGTTTTGATAGTCGTGTAGTCAGTGCAGTAGGCATTGATGCCGACGGTGATGAAATACTGGATGTTTTTGCGCAGAAAGGCTTGCGTACACAGATTGAGCGTGTACCTTATCCTACAGGTACGGTGCAGGTGACGCTCGATGCGGTGGGGGTGCCTTGTTATGAAATAAAGGAAGGGGTTGCATGGGACAATATACCTTTTACGGACGAGTTGAAACGTTTGGCCCTGAACACGCGCGCCGTATGTTTCGGCTCTTTGGCGCAGCGCAATGAGGCCAGCCGCATTACGATAAACCGTTTTCTCGATACCATGCCCGATGGTGCGGAACAGTTGAAGATATTCGATATCAACCTACGTCAGGGATTTTATACCAAAGAGATTCTTTGTGACTCCATGCGCCGTTGCAACGTGTTAAAAATAAATGATGAAGAACTGGTGACAATCAGCCGTATATTCGGCTATCCGGGTATAGACTTGCAGGATAAGTGCTGGATTCTTCTTGCCAAATACAATTTGAAAATGCTTATTCTTACTTGCGGCACGAACGGCAGCTATGTATTTACTCCGGGAGTTGTATCTTTCCAGGAAACTCCGAGAGTGCCCGTTGCCGATACGGTAGGCGCAGGCGATTCGTTTACCGCCGCCTTTACTTCGGCTATTCTTAGCGGCAAACCGGTGCAGGAGGCTCATAAGTTGGCAGTGGAAGTTTCCGCTTATGTATGTACGCAGAGCGGGGCGATGCCGGAATTACCGCAAATATTGAAAGACAGAATATAATTTTTCTTATCTTTGCTCATCTGCAATCACTTAAACCAGCGAAAGAAGATGAGACGATATATTTACCTGTTACTGTTTGTTCTGTCGGTATGCGGCGGCATGGTGACTTCCTGTTCCCGGCATGAAGTACGTTTCCGTATCGGAGTGTCGCAATGCAGCGATGACGAGTGGCGTCACCAGATGAATAACGAGATGTTGCGTGAAGCTCTTTTCTACGATGGCGTAGAAGTGGAGATACGTACAGTGAAAGATGATAATGCCAGGCAGGCGGAGGATATCCGGCACTTTATAGAGGCGGGAGTGGATTTATTGATAGTCGCTCCCAATGAAGCCGAACCCATAACCCCGGTTGTAGAAGAAGCCTACGACCGGGGTATTCCCGTTATTGTGGTAGACCGCAGAATCCTTTCCGAAAAGTACACCGCTTATGTCGGTGCGGACAATTACGAAATAGGCAAGGCGATAGGCAGGTATGTGTCCAATATGCTTCATGGGAAAGGTACGGTGGTGGAAATTGCGGGACTGGCGGGTTCTACTCCTGCCATAGACCGCCATGAAGGATTTATGAGCGTCATATCCGCTTGCCCGGACATCCGTCTGCTGGCAAAGGAAGACGGGGCTTGGCTGCGTTCGCGGGCGGAAGAGAGAATGGATACTTTGCTCGCCCGCTTTCCGGAAATTGATGTGGTCTATGCTCAAAACGACCGTATGGCTGCCGGCGCCTATGCAGCCGCCATGCGCCGGAAAAGGGAGAAGGGCATGCGCTTTGTCGGCACAGACGCCATTCCCGGCGAAGGCTATGGGGTGGAGCAAGTGCTTTCGGGCGAATTGGATGCGACATTTATCTATCCCACAGGCGGAGACCGTGTGATGCAGATTGCGATGGATATTCTGAATAAACGGAACTTTCCCCGCGAAACGATTCTGAGCACTTCGGTAGTGGACCGTGATAATGCGCCCATCATGAAGATGCAGACTGCCCATATCAGTTCACTCGATGAGAAGATTGAAACCCTGAACGGGAAAATCAGCCGATACCTGGCACGCTATGCCACGCAGCAGGTTGTTCTGTACGGCAGTCTGCTGGTACTTCTGCTGGTTGTGGGATTGCTGGTTGCCGTTTATCTTTCCTTGCGTACAAAGAACCGGCTGAACCGTGAACTTTCCCGCCGGAAAGAGCAATTGGAGCAGCAACGCGACCAACTGGAACAGCAGAAAAACCAGTTGGAACAACTGTCGCGCGAGCTGGAGGCTGCCACGCATGCCAAGCTGGTGTTCTTTACCAACGTTTCCCATGATTTCCGTACACCGTTGACCCTGATTGCCGACCCTGTGGAGCAACTTCTTGCCGACCGTTCTATCAGCGGACAGCCACATCAACTGCTGGAGCTGATGAAGAAGAATGTACATATACTTCTGCGCCTCGTCAATCAGATTCTCGATTTCCGCAAGGTCGAGAACGGACGCATGGAACTGCATCTTGAACCGTTCGACTTGCTGGAGAGCTTCAAAGGGTGGAATGATTCGTTTCGTATGGCTCTGCTTAAGAAGCATATCGCTTTCAGCTTTGAACCGGCTTCCGGAGTAGACTATCGCATGCTGGCAGATGCCGGGAAAATGGAACGTATCTACTTCAATCTTCTTTCCAATGCGGTGAAGTACACGCAGGAGAATGGAAAGATTGTGGTACGCCTCGAAGCGGAAGACAACCATTTCCGTTTGTCGGTATTCAATTCGGGCAGCTATATTTCTACCACTGATGTAGAGGCCATTTTTGAACGCTTCTATCAGGTAGACGGACATCAGGCCGGTACTGGTATCGGTCTTGCCCTGGTGCGTGCTTTTGTGGAAATGCATGGCGGCAATATCATGGCGCACAGTAATGAGAAAGGAACTACTTTCACCGTTACTCTTCCGAAGCGGGATATATCGCAGTATCATCCTTCCGTACCGGCATTGGCTGCCGATGAGAAAGAGATTTCGTCTACGTTGGTGGATGCGGAAATCCAGGCAGGGGATGAGGCTCTGGAAGAAGATTGCCCGATTGTGCTTGTCATTGATGATAATGCCGATATTCGCCATTATGTGAAGTCTTTGCTTGTTAAGGAATTCCGTGTGCTGGATGCGGCGGATGGGGCAACAGGCATTCGTCTTGCCATGAAATACGTGCCTGATGTGATTGTTTCCGATGTCATGATGCCCGGCATGGACGGGATAGAGTGCTGCCGTCGTCTGAAAGGGGAGTTGCAGACTTGTCATATTCCGGTTATCCTGCTTACTGCCTGCTCGCTCGACGAACAGCGTATTCAAGGCTATGACGGCGGAGCGGATTCTTACATATCCAAGCCTTTCAATTCGCAACTGCTGCTTTCGCGCATCAGAAATCTTATAGCCAACCACAAACAGCTGAAACAGTTTTTCGGTGATAGCCAGTCGATAGAGAAAGAATCTGTCAGTGAACTTGACAAGGACTTCGTTACCCGCTTCAAGACTCTGGTGGGGGAGAAGATGAAAGATCCGGAACTGAATGTTGAGGATTTGGGTCGTGATATGGGGATGAGCCGTGTGCAGCTTTACCGTAAACTGAAGTCGCTCACAAACTATTCCCCCAATGAACTGCTGCGCCGGATGCGTTTGAAGAAAGCCGCTTCCTTGCTTGCCGCTTCCGATATGACTGTGGCCGAGATTGCCTATGAGGTAGGTTTCTCGTCACCGTCTTATTTCACGAAATGCTATAAGGAGCAGTTCGGTGAGAGCCCCACGGATTTTCTGAAACGGAAAGGATAAAACATCCTTAGTTTATCCGGATAATAAACCAATCACAATATATTCATTCTTTCCTTTATAAATGAATAGAGACTGCATCCGGCTTGCGGAGCAGTCTCTATTTAAGTATTATTTCAATTCTTGAAATTATTCGGCAACTTCAGCGCCCCAGTTTTCTTTGGACAGACGCTTGTAGCTGTTGTAACGCCATTTAGCGTTTTCTTCGGCAGCCTTGAACAGCTCTTCGGCTTCCTGCGGATATTGTTTCATTACGGATGCGTAACGAACCTCACCCTTCAAGAAGTCCTGGAAGCCCGACCAATCCGGTTCTTTGCTATCCAGCGTGAACGGATTCTTGCCTTCAGCTTCCAAAGCCGGGTTGTAACGCCACAAGTGCCAGTAACCGCACTTAACGGCTTTCTCTTCTTCTGCCTGGCTCTTACCCATACCAGCCTTCAAACCGTGGTTGATACACGGAGCGTAAGCGATGATGAGTGACGGACCGGGATATGCCTCTGCTTCGCGGATAGCCTTCAAAGTCTGAGCCTGGTCGGCGCCCATAGCGATTTGAGCAACATATACATAACCGTAAGTAGTAGCCATCAGACCGAGGTCTTTCTTGCGTACGCGCTTACCGGCGGCAGCAAACTTGGCGATAGCGCCTACCGGAGTAGCCTTGGAAGACTGACCGCCTGTGTTGGAGTAAACCTCAGTATCCAGAACGAGGATGTTAACGTCCTTGCCGCTGGCGATTACGTGGTCGAGACCGCCGTAGCCGATGTCGTAAGAAGCACCGTCACCACCGATGATCCACTGGCTGCGTTTAACCAGGTATTGAGACAGACCGGCGATGGTCTTGCAGCAATCGCATTTGTCCTTGGCAGCTTCTACCATAGGAATGATCTTTTCAGCCAGTTCCTTAGTCTTGTCTGCATCGTACATGTTTTCAATCCAAGCCTGGAATACTTCCTTGTATTCAGCCGGAGTACCTTCTGCAGCGATAGCTTCTTCCATAGTCTTCACGATACGTGCGCGCATCTTTTCGTTAGCGAGCTCCATACCCAGACCGAATTCGCAGAAGTCCTCGAACAGTGAGTTAGCCCAAGCAGGACCGTGACCCTTTTCGTTCTTTGTATAAGGAGTAGAAGGAACGGAACCTGAATAGATAGAAGAACATCCGGTAGCGTTGGCAACCATTTCGCGGTCACCGAACAACTGGGAAATCAGTTTCACATACGGAGTTTCACCGCAACCGGAGCAAGCGCCTGAGAACTCGAACAGCGGAGTTGCAAACTGAGAGTTCTTCACGTTAGCCTTGATGTCAACCAGGTGTTGTTTGCTCTTCACGTTTTCTACGCAGTAAGTCCAGTTGGCAGCTTCAGCCAGTTGGCTTTCAAGATGCTTCATGGTAAGAGCCTTGCCACCCTTCTTCGGGTTGCCCGGACAGATGTCGGCACAGTTACCGCAACCCAGACAGTCGAGAACGTCTACCTGCATACGGAATGTCATGCCTTCGAATGCCTTACCCACTGCTTTCAGTTGAGCGAACTCAGCACC
>NZ_JBCODG010000031.1:53640-56022 GCF_040928965.1 Bacteroides sp. 2201st1_D9_2201SCRN_220225
GCCGTACCTTGTTCCCAAGTACCGTCTTCGATACCCTTGAACGCAGATACCTTCAGCAAGTCGCCGTCCTGTGCATTGATAGGACGAACCACTTCGTTGATGAATGCGGGGTCGTTGTTTTCTGCTTTGGCATCATCAGGCAGGTTAGCCCATGCCGGGTCGATAGCCAGAGTCTTGTATTCGCCGCCACGGTCTACGGCTGCGTAGTTCTTGTTTACTACGTCTTCACCCTTCTTGCCGTAAGACTTGACGATGAATTTCTTCATCTGCTCAACAGCCTGTTCTACAGGAATTACACCTGTGATACGGAAGAATGCAGACTGGAGAATGGTGTTGGTACGGTTGCCCAAACCGATTTCCTGTGCAATCTGAGTTGCGTTGATGTAGTAAACGGAGATATTGTTCTGTGCAAAGTATTTCTTTACTCTGTTAGGCAGGTTCTTAGCCAGCTCTTCACCTTCCCAGATGGTGTTCAGCAAGAATGAACCGTTCTTGCGCAGACCGCGGGTTACGTCGTACATGTGCAGGTAAGCCTGAACGTGGCAAGCCACAAAGTTCGGAGTGTTTACCAAGTATGTAGAACGGATCGGAGTGTCACCGAAGCGCAGGTGAGAGCAAGTGAAACCGCCTGATTTCTTGGAGTCGTAAGAGAAGTAAGCCTGGCAGTGCTTGTCGGTGTTGTCACCGATAATCTTAACCGAGTTCTTGTTGGCGCCTACTGTACCGTCGGCTCCCAAACCGTAGAACTTAGCCTCGAACATGCCTTCGCCGCCCAATGCGATTTCTTCTTCCTGAGGAAGAGAAGTGAAAGTAACGTCGTCCACAATACCGATAGTGAAGTGGTTCTTCGGCATCGGCATAGCCAGGTTCTTGTAAACTGCGATGATTTGTGCAGGAGTGGTATCCTTGGAACCCAGACCGTAACGGCCGCCTACGATAACCGGAGCGTTTTCCGTGCCGTAGAAGCAGTCTTTTACATCGAGGTACAACGGTTCGCCGTTAGCACCCGGTTCCTTCGTACGGTCGAGTACGGCAATCTTCTTGGCAGTCTTGGGAACGGCAGCCAGGAAGTGCTTGGCAGAGAACGGACGATACAAGTGAACGGCAACCAAACCAACCTTTTCGCCGTTGGCAACGAGGTAGTCGATGGCTTCACGGGCAGCTTCCGTTACAGAACCCATAGCGATGATTACGCGTTCTGCATCTTCTGCACCGTAGTAATCGAACAAACCGTACTTGCGGCCTGTGATTTTGGAAATCTCGTTCATGTATTCCTCTACGATAGCGGGAACAGCTTCGTAGTAGTTGTTGCAAGATTCGCGGTGTTGGAAGAAGTGGTCGGGGTTTTCGGCCATACCGCGGGCAACCGGGTTCATCGGGTTCAGTGCACGTGCACGGAATTCAGCCAATGCTTCCTGGTCGATAAGCGGAGCGAGGTCTTCGTTCTCCAGCATTTCAATCTTCTGGATTTCGTGAGAAGTACGGAAACCGTCGAAGAAGTTAACGAACGGTACGCGGCTCTTGATAGTAGAAAGGTGAGCGACACCCGCCAGGTCCATAACTTCCTGTACGGAACCTTCGGCCAACATGGCGAAACCTGTCTGACGTGCAGACATTACGTCCTGGTGGTCACCGAAGATACACAGCGCATGGCTTGCCAAAGTACGTGCGGATACGTGGAACACGCAAGGCAGGAATTCACCGGCAATCTTGTACATGTTCGGTATCATCAGCAACAGACCTTGTGAAGCGGTGTACGTTGTAGTCAGCGCACCGGCTTGCAAAGAACCGTGAACGGCGCCGGCAGCACCGCCTTCGGATTGCATTTCCTGTACCAATACTGTTTCGCCGAAGATGTTTTTACGACCTGCGGCAGCCCATTCGTCTACGTATTCAGCCATCGTAGAAGAGGGTGTGATAGGATAGATGGCAGCTACTTCCGAGAACATATACGAGATATGTGCAGCAGCCTGGTTACCATCACAAGTAATGAATTTCTTCTGTTTAGTCATAACTAAATTGAATTTATTAAGTAAAAAAAACTCTTTGTCTGTAAATCTAATACAGGAAGCCGAACAGCCAGAGAGGTATCTGATTGCCCCGGCCTATCTCTGCCTTGTGCAATGCGTACGTCACTCCCGGATTGTTCTTGATCCTCATGCCTTCCTGACAAATCTTGAAAGGCATCACTTCGTCCACCATGAACGAAATGTTCTTGTCGCCTTTGTTCACTTTGTGGTCTTTCCACATGGTGTTTACAAAGAACGTTTCCAGCACATCCTGCTCTTCCACCTTTACGGGGTAGATGGAGTACATCAGGTTGGAATTGTGCATCATTATCTTCGACGGCTTTTTGGGGAATTCTTCTCCTTTGGGATATAC
>NZ_JBCODG010000032.1:0-54024 GCF_040928965.1 Bacteroides sp. 2201st1_D9_2201SCRN_220225
TGCTCATTAACACCATAAACTAAGTAAAGGAGCCATAAAGACAGGGGTAATCTTTATCTTTTCATAGAGGAAAGATATGCAATATATTTGTAATACGCAGATGGCAAAACAAGGTATTTTTCAAGAAAATGAAGAAAAAAATGCAGATTTCTATGTTATAAAACATATTTCTCATAAACATTTTGTATCTTTGCAATGGGAAGTTACGAAAAGAGTGTAATTTATTGGAAATGAGCGTAGGTTAATTGCTCTTGATAGTAATAGGTTACGATTTAGTTAGTTATCTACTGCATTATCCTTCTGCGCGTTGCGTAACCTTCAAAGAACTCTTCGTATGCAAAAGTAGCTATTTAATTCGAGATTTTGATATAAACTCCCGTTTTTTATCCCCTCATTCATAAGAATTTTCCGTAAAAGCGGTATTGTCCGTCGGCACACCATTGCCCAAAACGAGTTTGGAACAAACGTGTGCCGACTACCGCATAGCTGGAGAAAAGGGCATTGCCTCACGCCTAAACGATGTTTAGACAGATGAAGCAATGCCCCTTTCTTTTGCGCCTATGCCAAGAGGTGCTTTTACGGGTTTTCAAATGATTTTTCTTTTTTCGCTGTCTCTTTTGCCGGAAGCGGAAAGTGAATGCAGAGTGTGTCAGCCTGCCCCATGAATGAAACAGGCGCCCACACACAGCCGGACAAACCGGGAAGAATGATTGTTGCCACCCGGCTGAACAAGTTCCGTCGGATCGGAAACAATCATACTTCCTTTGTTGTGGTTTGCCCTTTTCACGCTTCCGGTGATGTCTTTTTCCTTTTGGTGATTCTTTTTTTTACGGATTTTCCCCTGAAGTTTTTTTCTACACAATCTGCCTCTGTTTTCGTTTACCTCCATTTTGCGCCTTTCAGTAAGCCGCATCAGTCAGTCATTTTCGTTCTGGGCGCAAAGGTAATTCCGGGATTGGACGGGAAAGCAAGGTCAAGCCTCCTGTTTTCGGTAAAAATCTCCAGCCCTGCGGGTAGTATTTTGACCGAAAAACCTTGCATTCCCTAATCCCTACCTTTTCAAGCACCCGAAACGAAAACGACCGATGCGACAGAAAGACGCATAAAAAAAATGTCGGATAAACGAGAGGCAGATAAGATAGTTTGAAACTCAACTCCCTCAGCTCTTGAATCCGCATTAAAAACAAAAAAATCAAAAACAGCGAAGATATGACGGCAACGGCAAATTTCAGACAAATGGCGCAACACATCGGGTTGGCGATATGCGGCTTGATGATGCGCACCGCCTTCGGGGTGTTCGGCATCCTTTGGGGCATCATCAGAGAGATTGTAAACGGAGTGTTCCGAGTGGCGATAGGTGTAATCGTGGCTATCCTTTCCACCATTGCCTTCTTTGGCTTCATCCTTTGGTTATTCACCCTTTAACCCTTACCGACATGGCAAAAAGAAACAGCAAGACGGCAGCGCAGCAGTGCAGATATTACGAGGTGGACAACATCTTCGTGTATATGGTGGAAACGTACATCAACGGCAATTTTGAAACTTTCCGAAGATTGTACCACGAACTGAACAAGGACGCACGGAGGGATTTCATGGACTTCCTTCTCAGCGAGGTAGAGCCGACCTATTGGAGAGAGATACTGAAACAGATAATCTAAAAATGACAGCGATATGAAAGGAACAGACCATTTCAAGAGAACGATATATATGTACTTGGAACAGCGTGCGGAGGAAGATGCGCTATTTGCAAAGAAGTACCGCAACCCTGCCAAGAACATGGACGAGTGCGTGACCCACATTCTGAACTATGTGCAGAAAAGCGGTTGCAACGGTTTCACGGACGGAGAGATATTCGGGCAAGCCATCCACTACTATGAGGAAAACGAGATAGAGGTGGGCAAACCGATGGACTGCCAAGTGGTTGTGAACCACGTTGTGAAACTCACGGCAGAGGAAAAGGCGGAGGCACGTCAGAACGCTGTCCGCAAATACCAAGAGAAGGAACTCCGCAAGTTGCAGAACCGCCACAGACCGTCAGCGAGAAAAGAAAACCAACCCCAACCCTCATTATTTGATTTAGGCTTATGAAACCGAAGACCAAGATACAGAAAGAGGTGGCAAGACTTTCCGCCAACCTTCGCCCCATATCAGCGACACAAATAGATTGGGCATACCGCCACTGCGTTGAGCATATCGGCTACCGCACCAAGAAAGGGAACATCACCTGTTCCGACTGCGGTCACGAGTGGCACAGCGACAGCGGACTATGCGACACCCTTGAAGGCTGCACCTGCCCCAAATGCCATGCCGAACTCAAAGTGCAGGACACACGCAGACGCATCTACAAGGAAACGCAGAATTTCAGCGTGATAACCACCTGCAAAGGGTATCAGGTAATCCGCGTGGCGCAGGTCAGATGCGAGAGCAGGAAAGGCGAACCGATGCGTTTCTACTGCCACGAGGTCGTGCAGCGTTGGATTTCACCCGACGGCAAGGTTACGGACATGGCGTTGCTCCGTGGCTTCCTTTTCTGCTATTGCGATGTGTGGGCATTAGGCAGCGATATGGAGGTAAGACCGCACAACAGCCTATACGATGATGTGGTGGCAAGAAGCTGTGCATATCCAAAGATGAGGATATTGCCCCAACTCAGACGTAACGGCTTCAAGGGCGATTTCCACGGCATCTCCCCCGTGCGTCTTTTCAAAGCCTTGCTTTCAGACCCAAGAATTGAAACCCTTATGAAAGGCGGTGAGATTGAGGTCATGAAACACTTTCTTTTCAATACCCGTACTGCCGATGAATGTTGGGCATCATATCTGATTGCCAAGCGTCACAAGTATCAGATAGACAACCTCTCAATGTGGTGCGACTATCTGCGTATGCTCAAAAAACTCGGTCAAGACCTCCGTAACCCGAAGAACATCTGTCCCGAAGATTTCATGGCGGCACACGACAACGCAACCCGAAAAATTGAAGCCATACACGAGAAGGAAAGAGCCGCAGAGCAACGCCGTTGGGAGATTGAAAGGCGTGAGCGTGAGCAACAGCGACAACTCCAACGAAAGAAAGATGCGGAGGATTTCATCGCCAACAAATCCAAATTCTTCGGCTTGGTAATCACGGACGAGGAAATAATCGTCAAGGTGCTTGAAAGCATAGACGAGTATTACAACGAGGGCAAGACGCAGGGCATCTGCGTGTTTGGCAGTGGATACTACAAGAAAGCCGACACCCTCATACTATCGGCAAGGATTGGCGATGAGATTATTGAAACCGTAGAGGTGGACTTGCGAACCCTCGAAGTGGTGCAGTGCCACGGCAAGCACAACCAGGACACCGAATATCACGAGCGCATCATAGACCTTGTGAACAAGAACGCCAACCTTATCCGTGAGCGGATGAAAGCGGCATAGCATAACCCCTAAAACAACATTGATATGGAAGTAAGAATTGAAAGTATGATTTGTGTGTGGGATGATGCAATCCCCACGATGTTCCTTGAATTTGTGAACCTCCTCACTCTCACAACGAGTGAGGGGGAATTGAGAAAGAGCGTAAAGGAGTTTGCCGAGAAGCACGAACTTGACAAGTTTTTCCTTTACGGCTTCGGCTCACACCATTTCTACCTGCACCAACGCTACACAAGCAACCCCGAAATGGTGATGAAGAACAGAGTTCTGTCAGTACATTTTTAACCATCTAAAAAGCAACATTATGACAACACGAATGACCATCAACGGAGTAAGCACCTGCGCGGAAGCAGGTACGGAGAAATACGAGCGTTTCCAATCGGGTATCGGAAGACGCAGGCGGACACTTGTGCAGTACGACTACCGCCACCCCATAGACAGAGAATTGTTCTCTTGTGTCAAACCCACGTTGGACGAGTGCCGAGCCGCACGGGACAAGTGGCTGAACGCAAAGAAGGGAAAGGAGGACAGACTATGAACACGACCTATCAAACGCTGATAGTCAAGTTCAGCGAACCTATCACGGCATTGGACGGTATCTTTGACGATACCGGAGCGTGGGGAACGGACACCCTCAAGGGGTGGATAGATGATTACGAAAGCACACGTTTCACCGCCACCGACAGCCATACGGCAGTCATCACGAGCGAGTACAATATGGAATGTGTGAAAGAGTGGCTACAACGGCAGACCCCCATTTCCGAAATGCGAGAATTTTGAACGGGATGGCGGTGTCCGCACCGCCAATACTTAAAACCCTAAAAACAAAAGATATGATAGCCAAGACGATATTACAGCAGATAGGCGGAAAACGCTTCACCGCCATGACAGGTAGCCGTGATTTCATAGATATGGGCAACGGCTTACGGATGAGCCTTGCAAGGAACAAAACAAGTGCCAACCGCCTTGACATCATCTATGACGAAGGGGCAGACCTCTACAATATGCGCTTCTACCGCAGGACGTTCAGCAAAAAGACCTTTGAGTGCAAGACAAAGGACATTGCCGTACACGAGGGTATCTATTTTGATATGCTGGAGGAAATGTTCACGATGGTGACGGGACTTTACACACGCTTTTGAGTGGCGGGGCGGCGAGAGCCGCCCTACTTTCTTTCAGTGAGCATGATGGCGGACAAAGAAAGTAGCAAAGAAACCTTTGTCCAATCTGCGATAACTAAAAAATCCGCAAGTAAAACTTGCGGAGGCTATATATTGGGTCGTTATTTTTTGGTGGAGGGGAATGATAATCTCGAACCGTTGAACTACACATTTCTGCTTCGTCTCCATTTCCCCCAACGATTTGATACGTTCAATCATTTTTGTTGTTCCTTTCTGAATTTTCCTAAATACTTTCTTCATAATTTCGCTATACTTTTTATGGTTAATAACTATGTTTTGTATTGCTCTCACAACACTTACAACTTGAAGTGTTATTTGGAAACCGATAGGCAAAAATGGCTCAACGATGTCAATTAACGAGAAAATCCTACGATAATCTATCAAGTGATAGAGCAAAAGACGTGCCAAGTTAAATATGGCACGTCTTTTGCCAGTTTTGTCAGTCCTTTTATGGGATATACAACAGCGCAAACTCCGCCTTTCTCCGTTTGAGCAGCATGGCGTGGCGTTTTCCTTTGTAGTTGCAGAAGGCTATATACTCACGGTAGATGTTCCTGTCACCAGCTTCCAGCTTCTTGATTAAGGTGCTTTTGGGGATTGTTTTGCTGCCTAACAGCTTCGCCGGTCCCACATTGTAAGCTAACGTGCCAAGCAAAATCGAATCAACCCCGAATTTACGGAACATGGCGACAAATTTGCGCAGGTCTTTCCGCAAAAGTTCATCCGCATCCCGTTTTGTCATGGTTCGTGCCGAATACTTCTCGTTTGGCAAAAGTTTGTGACCCCAACCGACGTATGGGTAGTGTTTTTCTGAGTGCCAGCCTTCAAAGTAGCGGCAGCATAAAAAAGCACGTTCCATAAGCGGCAGTCGGTAGATTGCCGCCTGCCCGTCCGTTCCCTCTTGGCGGCTGATCTGCGCGGACACAGAACAGACCGTCAGAAGTGAACAGAGCATTGTCATGAATACACGCATCATTTCAACAAGGGGCTGAAGTTGCCGATGGGAACGATGGTAAGATCGTCGTCCTTTACATTCCTGTTGTTGAAGTCAAATTCCAGTTCGTAGGAGTTGCTAAAGTTATCCTCCACCACCACGATGAAATTATGCGCCTCATCACCCGCCGCCGTGTAGTACAGGCGGAATTTTTCGTTCTCCAGCAGGTAGCGGTCGTTAGGCAGGAAGGTGATGCCGTTATCCATTTTGAGCGAGCCTTCCCCCTCGAACTGGAAATAGCGGATGGTATAGAGCGTACCCGAAAAGTCGCCCTCCTTTTTCAGTTCACAGCGGATTTCCACTGTCTGCCCCTTTACTACCTTGTTCGGCACGGGCATGACCTCCACCGTGAAGGGATAGGACTGCTGGATGTCCATGTCATCGTCACATGACACGAGGGTGAATGACATGGCGGCTATCAGGCATAACGCCACTGCCTTGAATATTGATGTTCTCTTGTTTCTGTTGTTCAGTATGTTCATTGTTCTTCGATTTTTAGATGGTTGTTTTTCTGTTTTTTCGTTGTCAGTTGCAGGTACTCGTTCAAGTCCTTGCAACCGTCATAGAGGGAGGAACGGTCGGTGACACGTTCCCCGTATCGCATGGTAAGTGCGGCAAGCGTCCGCCGTCCGGCTTCGTCACGGTCGAGGAAGCAGCCGATGCGCCCGTATCCGTCCAGCAATCCCGCCGCCTTCTCCACGTTGGCGACTGAGTTCAGCACAAGACAGTCAGCGTTACCGGTTACACCAAGCGTCACGGCAGAGAGAAAGTCCATGAAGCCCTCGAACACGAGGCACTCGTCAGCCGGGATGTCATTCGCCTTTACCAGTGATACAGACTTCGGAGGTATGCAACCCTTGAAATATCGGCTTCTGACTTCATAGCCACCTGCCATGTTCGGAAAGCCAACGGCAAAATACCGTTTCCCACGCACACCGTAGTTCAAGCGGCAGCAGTGACGGGATGCGATGGCGTAAGGGATGCCCCGTTCCTCTAAATACTCCGTCAGCAGTGAGCGGAGCAGCGGAGCGACCTCCACATCCTCAAAAACGGATTCGGTCGGCTTCGAGAGATAGACGGGCTTTTCCCATCCGGCAACCGTCATATTGGCGGCTTCCGCTATGAACTTCGCTTGCTTCATGAAGTCATCGCTTTGCAGAAACTCCCCGGCAAGCGTGAAGATGTCGCCGCCCTTGCCCAAACGTAGGCTCGGTACAAGACGCCTTGCCGCCTTTCGGCAGTAGGTTTCCTCATACCTGCCCCCAAACCGTACTTGCATGTCTCCACGCATACGGCTCTCCATTGATAACATGACTTTATCCTGCATGGCTCTGTATTTTTGCATTACAACTTGTGCATACGACCAAAGTCTTTCGATGTTTTGCGAGCATCAGTTTTTCCCATTCCGTATCTCCTTTCAGATGATTCAGATTTCTTGCATGATGCATTACAACAGGACCGACTTTCCCACACAACTCACACACCTCGGATTTTAACCTTTCAACCAGCGTTGGTTGTGGTACTGTGATTATATATGGGATATTGTCCACATCTGCGAAAGACGATGGCAGTTTGCGTTTGAAACCTTCATTGTAGAATACTCTGTAACGTAGTTTACCTTTTGCATCGTGATACGGAACAATGATGTCATTTCCTTTTTTGTATTTGTCAATGACCTTACTGATTGAACTGTTTGTTTTTGCTGCAATGGTATGATACATACTGTATTCCATAATGTAGCCAAATTTAGAAGCTGCATACGAGACGTTATTGGCTATACTGTAATAGTTGTAGAATCCTCTGATTTCAGAGTTGTACCGTGCTACTATGTCTTCTATTTTCTTTTTCATCAGTTTGCCCCTCAATTTAGAAAACCACGTTTGAACCCCGTTTTCCATCTTATATTTAATGGCTTCATAGTGTTCCAATCTGTTTTTTACAGTTTCTGTGGCTACCTTGAGGACAACTGTACCATTGAAACTTCGGACTGGTACATTGAACTTGTTACGTTTGGTTACGTCAGTTTTACGGACTAAGACTTCATATCCGAGAAATTTTGCAGGCTTTTGAGCGTTTGTTATCAAAGTCTTTTCTTGCGACATTTCCAAATGCAGACATTCTTGCATATATTGAGTTATGTCAGACTTGATTTTGATACAGTCCGCCTTGCTACCAATAACACCGATTAAAAAATCATCGGCGTATCTCGTGTATTTCAGTCTTTTATAGGTGTCGTCCATATAATCCCTACATGTAACCTTTAGCCGTTCACGTCTAAGTTTCTCATATTTGTCTTTAAGTTGTTTCGCACTTTCGGCATCTTTCGCACTTTCAATCTCAGCTTTCAGTTTGTATATCTGTTCGCTGAGTCTTGAATACTCCTTTGTTAGATGTCTTTCTTTTCCCTTGTTGAAATTACGGGTATATTCTTCCATGTACTTATCGAAACAGTCAAGATAGATATTTGCCAATATAGGACTTATTATACCTCCTTGCGGTGTTCCCGAAAAGGTGTTATGGTATTCCCAATTTTCAATGTAACCAGCATTCAAGAACTTACGGATGAGTCTGAGAAATCTTTCGTCAGAGATTCTTTTCCTCAGAATTCCTATCAATACATTGTGGTCGATGTTGTCGAAGAATCCTTTGATGTCTCCCTCTATGAACCACTTTGTACTTTTGAATGTTTTTTGTATGCGGGTTAAGGCGGTATGGCAGCTTCTGTTAGGTCTGAATCCATGTGAAGAATCTTCAAACACTTCTTCATAAATAGCTTCGAGAATTGTCCGTACTACCTCCTGCACAAGCTTATCCTCAAAGGAGGGTATGCCAAGCGGTCTTTTCTTGCCGTTTTTCTTGGGTATATACTTTCTCCTTGCCGGATTCGGCTTGTAAGATTCATCCTTTAGGGATGCGATGATGCGGCTTATTCTTTGAGTGCTCATTTGGTCTATTGTTTTACCGTCAGAGCCGGGTGTCATATTTCCCGGCTTTGCATAGATGCGTTGGTAAGCCATATAGAACATTTCCACGTTGTACAAAATGCGATACAATCTTTCGAACTTGTAATCCGAAACTTTGCCATGCTTGTTTAAAGCTTTTAATACTTGCTCTGGACTTCTCATAATGTCTCACACATTTTCCGTTGTTTGTATTAAGTTATCTAACTGCTTCCCTTCGCCATGTACAAGGCTTTCCCTTGCTCGGACTACTACGGAAGCTCCGTTCCCATGTCAGATATTCAGAGCCTATGCTCATAGCTTTTCAGCATTCTGATTTAGGGAATCCCCATTTGCTTTCACAATAACTATTTGGCGGACTGACTGTCGGATGCGACTTACGTTCTGTATCCGCTTATTGCGGTTGCTCAGAAGCCAGTTCTTGCCCTGTTGTAATTTCGGTTTACATAGGGTGCTTCTGCCCGACATTTCAATTACCTTACGTCGGGGCTGGTACAGGTGCCGCAGAACTATCGTTCAACCAATTAGGCTTCATCCTTGTGTCTGTCTTTTCCTCTTGCCATACAGTCGCAGCTTGGTAATTGGCTGACTAATGACTTTACTGACATGCTTCTGTCACCTTTGGGTTTCCCCTCCAGCTGAGTCGTTGAGGATAGGCCTATTTGAACTCTAACCTAATCTCTTGCCAAAGAGATATTTATTGTGTAGCCTATATGGGCGCATCGAAGTCGTACCAGAGCTGTTTCGCCACGTTCACACGGAAAGAGGATGTGCGCTCGCCCCTGTACGGGGCAAGATACCACAGCTCGTTACCGCTCCTTCTGACAGGCTCATGCCCCAGCCGTGCGAGAAAATCCGCAAGCGGCATCCTTCTGACAGCATCTATTTCCGTCCTTTCCATGCCCGTGTCAGTTGATGATGAACTTGATACCGACCCCGAACTGCGTGTGGAACTTCCGTGTGTCGCCACCCCAAAGGCAACGCTCCCGCAGGTTGGCAAGCAGGGCGATACGGTCTGCCACGTAACACTCCACATCGAGCGTCAGCGCACCGCCGTAGATGAAGGCGTCCCGGTCGTGCAGCGTGGAGCCGTCATGCAGCACCTTCTTCCCCCAATTTACCGCCTCATATCCGGCGAGAGCCGAAGCCCCGGCATAGACGAAAACAATCTTTCGGGCGTCCGACAGTATCTTGAAGTAATAGCCGCCCTCCGCCGTGAACTGCGCCACGGGTATCTTGGTGTCCTTGTAGGGATTGTTCTTCAACAGGTATTCGCCACCGAACACCCACTTGTTCCCCTTCTTCGTGTAGGTGGAGAGAGCCGCCCCGAAGCTGTACCCGCCGTCCTTGCCGCCGAGATTGAAGCCGTCCGCCATGTCCGCCCTCACCTCGATGCCCTGCATCTTCGGCAGACACCGCTGGGCGTGCGCCTGCCCTGTAAAAAGGGCAAGCGACGCGATGATTATTGCGATGTACTTTCTCATGGTCAGCGTACTTGAAGTTCGTTGATGGTACCCGCGCGTACCAAATCCTCGTTCTCAATCACGAAGGACTGGTGACGGCCGCCGTTCTTCTCGTTCAATTCCACCACGAGGCACTTGTCATCGGGGATGGTGAACTTCGCCATCGTGAAGACCGTGCGCTCGCTCTTTTTGCCCGGCACGAGGGTGGCGTAGTTCTGCGCGCGGAGCGGCAGAATAATCTGCTCCTGCACGGCAGTACGCTTCGCAACCTTCTTGTCCACGATTTTCCAAGTGATGTAGTCCACATCGAAAGGCACGTTGCTCTGGTTCTTTATCTCCGTGTGGAAATAAAGCAAGCCGTTGTGCGTGTAGATGCCTTTCAACAGGTATTGGATGCCGAAACGCTTGCAGCCGATATGCTTCACCTCGCGCTTGTTCTGTTTGTGGATGGACTTCATGATAAGGCGCACCAGCATCGGGCTTTCGCTGCCCAGCTCTTTCAGATAGATTTCCTGCGCGTTGTTCGGGCGGTTCACCGTGCTGCCGTCATGGATGAAGTCGCACATCTCCACGTTGAGCAACAGCGGTTCGGCGGCGTACTTCACGTTGAAGGTGTAGAAACTGCCGTCCTCCGTGATGACGGACATATTCGTTTCGTTGGGAAAATTCCTTACGGTAGCCTTCACACGGATGATGTTCTCCGCTCCGTCGGCTTTCCCGGCAATCAGGTCGGGCGAGCCTAAATCGACATAGCGCACCTCCGCCGGAAAAATGACGTGGACGGTCTTGTCGTAGGTCACTTCCAGACCGTGCGGCGGTATCATGCGGTCGAAGGTCAGCTTGCGTGACAGCCCGTGATATAGGTCGCCGTCCGCCTCCTTCTGCGGATAGACCTCCTTCGTCAAGGTCGGTTGTTCACTTCCGTTGGTCGTTTCAACGGTTACATTCTCCTGCGCGTTGGCAGTTATGATGCCCATAGCGAGGGCAAACATGATGATTACTTTTCTCATTACTTTTGGATTTTAGTGGTAATTTTTATTGTTTTCAATATTTTTCTTGGTAAAGCATGACCCTGTACCCGGCTTTCAGATGCACCTTGACGGTTCGCATCTTTTTGGCGATGTACTGGCTCGTGCCTTGTATCAGCCCCTTGCCCAAGTCGGAGGCGAGCTGCGCCCCGGCATTGGTGGAGATGTTGATGCTGCTTCCCAGCGAGCCGCCCATGTTGGCGGCGACCTCCCGGACGGCGTTCATCTCCATCGAGTTCGGGATGAAGATGCCGGGCTGTCCGTCCGTGTCATAGACCGCAAGCTCCACGGGGATAATCGTGCCGTCGTATTCCAGCGAGGTAATCTCGATGTCGAGCCGCTCACCCTGTATCTTGCCCGTGCCGACCACCACCGCACCCCGGGGTATTGTCCTGCCTGCCACCGCCATAGGCTCCAGCAGGCGCAGCCTTACCGTCTGCCCGTCCGTCACGCTCTGCGCCCCATGCACGCACGCCGGTATGGTGTTCCTGTCCAATACCTCCGCCGTGCCGACAGCCGTGTTGAAACCCCGGTTGCGTTCCTGCGATAAGGCGGCGACAAACTCCGCGTTACTCATAGGCTGTGAGAGTGAAGAAACTACTTGATGCTCCACCTGTCTGATAGGCATTGCCTTGTTCTTCTTCCCTTTCTGCACGGTAGTTGGCTCTGCCCTCTGTTCCGCCGATGGCTGTCCTCCGTTCTGACCGCCCATGTACTTTGCCGCCAGCTCGTAGGACTTCTCCATAAGAGCCACCTGCTCGTCCATAGAGGAAGCCTTGCCCCTCTCGCTTTCCAGTTCCGACTCCAGCGATGCGATGCGCTCCAACAATTCGTCCATCTCCGCATTGTCGTTTTTCGGCTGGTCGTAGAAGTTTCCGAGCGTGGCGTTCAGGTCACGGTAGGCGGCTGCGGAGGACTGGATGGTCTGCGGCGTGGCTGGCTTTGCCCTTTCTTCCTTGCCGCCCGGATTGGCGAGGTCGAAGTCCACTCCGTTCTCCGTTCCCGCTATCTCGCGGTCGAACATGTCGCCCAGCTGCCCGATGGCACGGTTGCGGCTCTCCTGACGCTCTTCCATCTCCCCATGCTCGTAGGCTTTCAGCTTGTCGCCGATAATCTGCCGGTTCGCCTTGTCAGCGTCGGGCATCTCGGTGTTGTATCCGTCCGTTCCCGGCGGTTGCTCCTTGCCGGAGGACGGGGCGAATATCAGCCACATCGCCCCGATGAACACCAACACCATAGCGGGCAGCACGATCATCTTCTGCCGTTTCAGCCGTTGCGCCTCTGTCAGCGGTTCGCGCTCCTTTTTCGGTTTCCCCGTTTCGGGAGCAGCTTTGTTCTCTTTCGTCGGTTCATTCTTTGTCTGTTCCATATAAATAAGGTGTTAAGTGATTGCCTGTTTCCGCCGGGGTCGGCAGTTCCACCCGTCCGGCGTGTCCCGTTTCCATATGTGAGCCGTCGTTCCTGCCGATGTCATAGACGGCTCTGCCGAAGGTGTAAAGGGCAAGCACCGCGAAGGCGGCGAACATCCCCAGCACGATGCGGCGGCGTGTTTCCGGCGGCAAGCCGTCCAGATACCCTTTGAGACTTGCCGCCAAGCGTTTCCGTTTGTCGTGGAGTTTCCAATACATGCCCCACATTGATTTTCTGATACTTTTCATGTCCTGTTACCGTTTGATAGTCTGTAAATCCTTGTTCTCAATGATGGTGAAACCCTCGATGGTAAAACCGTTCGGGTTGTCATCCGACCGCGATGCGTTCAGCAGGCGGCAGGTGGTCACGAGGCTGCGCTCGGTGACGTTGCTCTGCCGGATGATTTTCTGTGTGGCGTAGGTCACGGCACGGTAGGGATAGGCGTTGAAGTCGCACACCACGCTGTCCACCTTCAGCACTTGGTTGATGTTCCCGGCGATGATGCGGTTGTAGTACCCCTTCTCCGCGAAGTCCGAATAATAGTGGTACACGCTCTTGTCCGCCAGCAGCAAGGCACGTTTCACGTTGTGTTCAATCGCGCTTTTTTCAGGTGATAGCGTGAAGAACATCTCGTGGAAACGGCGCACATGTTCCCGTGCCTCCGCCGGGCGGTTCTGCGACAAATCCTGAGACAAGGCGAGCATCAGGCTCTTGCCGTTGTCCAGCACATAGATTTTCTCCCGTTGCTTCTCTGCGAAACGGTAGGAGTTCCACACGCTCCACACCGTCACCACGGCGCACAGCGAGAGGAAGACGATACCGAACAGGCGTATCTGCCTGAACGACGATTCGATGTTTCTAAGTGATTTGAATTCCATTTATATTTTCCAATTTATGATTGCACATTGATTATTTCAGCAATTTGCCGACACGTCCGACTGCGTTTCCTGCGGCTGCACCCGCCACGCTGCCCGCCATGCTTCCGGCTCGTCCCGCCATCTGGTTCACGTTGCGACCGTAACCGCCCATGCCTCCGGCTTGGATAATCCAGCCCGCAACGGTGGGAATGGTAAAGTAGCCGATGATGCCGATGCAGAGGAATACGATATACACCCCGTCGCTCGAATCCAGCGAGAAGTTCGGGTCTGCCTGCATCCGCTCGATGTCGTTTTGCAGCATCAGAACCTGTATCTTCGCCAGTATGGTGCTGAACATGTCCGATACCGGTAGCCACAGATAGACCTGTATATAGCGGCATATCCACTGCGTGAGCGTGTTTTGGAAACCGTCCCATACCGACAGGGCGAAGGCTATCGGACCGAGAATCGCCAGCACCACGAGAAAGAAGGTGCGGACGGTGTCTATCACGAGGGCGGCGGCTTGGAACAGCAGTTCGAGTATCTCGCGGAAGAAGTCGCGGATGCTCTTCTTCATGTTGTACATTCCCCGGTCGATATACATTCCCGCCATCGTCACCATGTCGGAGGGCGACCAGCCGAGTTCCTCCAGTTGCTTGTCAAATTCCTCGTTGGACACGAGGTAGGCGGTTTCGGGGTTGCGTACCATCGCCTCGTATTCCAGTTTGTCCTTCTGCTCCCGGTATCGGTTCATGTCCAGCGTTTCCGCCTCCAGCATCTTTGCCGTGCCCTGTACGACGGGTGAGAGGATGCTGTTTATCGTGCCCAGCACCACAGTCGGGAAGAACATGATGCACAGACCGATGGCAAAAGGACGGAGCATCGGGAATACGTCTATCGGTTCAGCTCTCGCCAGCGACTGCCATACCCGGTAGGCGACGTAGAACAGCGCACCCAGCCCGGCGATGCCTTTCGCCACACCAGCCATGTCCCCACACAGCGGCATCATCTGCTCATAAAGTGAACGTAAAATCTGATGAAGGTTGTCGAACTTCATAGGCTACCAGTATCTTTCGTTCATGTTCCCGTACAGCCCCATGATGCGGTCGAGGTCGTTCTTCTTTTTCGCACGCAGGTAACTCACGGAGATGTTCTTGTTCGTGTAGTAGCTCACGAGGTTGCGGTAACGCTTCATCTTCGAGTGGCAGCGTTCCACCACGTCCATGCGCTCCTTGTCGGTCATGGAGAGCGTGGTGATGTTCACCACGTTCCTGAGTTCCGTCAACACTTCGTTGCTTTCCTCCAGCAGTTTCGTGTAGCCGAAAGCGATTGCGGAAAGCTCTTCGGGTCTGAAATTCCCGTCACGGAGCATCCGTTGGAAACTGTTCACATAGATGTCTGTGATGTCGCCCACCATCAGGATGGTCTGCTGCACCTTGCGGGCGTCCTTGACCAGATTGTTCACCGATTTGAGGGCATCGTAATACTTCTTGCCCTGCTGATAGATTTTCACCGTCTCCTGAAAGTTGCTCACCATGTTCGTGGCGGTCTTGGAGGTATGGATGATGTTTTTGGAGGCATTGATGATGCCCTGCGCTAGATTGCCCGGATCGCTTACGACCCACTGTGCGCTTGCCCTGCCCGCGAAAAGCAGGCACAGGCAGATAATCATTGTTATTCTTGTTCTCATGTTACTTTGGATTTTAGTGGTTGTTATTCTTCGGTCGGATGTCCCGGCTGCGGCTTCACCCGCACATAGTCCCCGTTTGGCGAGAAAGTCAGCACATCCGTGGCCTCGTTGTAGGACACGTCGATGCGGAAGCCGGTGTTCATGAACAGGTTGCCGTTCTCCTCCTGCAAGAGATAGGTTTCCGGCTTGAGCTTGCGGCGCAGACCGCTACGACGGAACACCGTCACTTTGTAGGCTTCGCCCTCCTTGTAGATAAGCACGTCAGGTTTTCCCTCCACGCTCTCCCAGTTCCCGCACAGCATGTCGCGGCGGTTGTCGGCCACGTCGCAGGATTGCAGCATCATGACCGCCAATCCGATAAGGCACTTGCTGACTTGCAGCATTTTCACTTTTGGTAAATTCATACGCGTTTTTCTTTTTTGGTTGATACATTCTGTTTTTTAGTTATTCCTTGTTTCTCCGCCTTTCGGCAAGCTGCCGGATGGCGGCTTCGATGTCGTCGCCCAGCTTCTCCGCCAGACGGTAAACCTCCACTTTTTCCGTTTCCTCGGTGGTGTACGCCAGATACTCTTCCGCGCTGACCTCCGTGGCATAGACCGCCGACTGCGTGCCGCCCAAGCCTATCCACACCTCCTTGTAGAGCCGTGAAGGGTTGTTCGCCATGTTGATGGAGAGTATCTGCGACTTCTCCTTTTCCGTCAGTCCGAGCAACGCCTGTATCTGGTCGAACTTGTTCATATATTTCCTTTGGTCAAGCAGGATTTTACAATCCGAGTTGTTGATAATGCTCTCTTTGACCACCGGAGAACTGATAATGTCGTCCACCTCCTGCGTCACCACGATTGCCTCGCCGTAATATTTTCTGACCGTCTTATACATATAGCGCAGATATTCAGCCATGTTCGCCGATGAGAGGGCCTTCCAAGCCTCTTCCACGATAAGCTGTTTCCGCACGCCTTTCAGCCGCCGCATCTTGTTGATGAAGGCTTCCATGATGATGATGGTCACGACGGGGAACAGTTCGCGGTTTTCTTTAATCGAATCTATCTCGAAGACGATGAACCGCTTGCCGAGCAGGTCGATGTTCTCCGTGGAGTTGAGCAGGAAATCGTAACGCCCGCCCCGGTAATACTGCCGCATGGTGGTGAGCATGTTGTCGATGTTGAAGTCGGACTTCTCCACCTTGATGTCACGCTGTGCCAGTTCCTTGCGGTAGTCGTCACGCATATACTCGTAGAAGGTGTTGAACGACGGCACGATGCTACGGTCGGATTGGATGCGCTCAATATAGGCACTCACGGCACTGCCCAGCTCGCCGCTCTCCGTCTTTGTCACCTTGTCGTCCTCCGACTTCCAGAGCGTCAGCAACAGGGTCTTGATGCTGTCCTTCTTCTCCACGTCGAAGATGTAATCGTCGGTGTAGAACGGGTTGAAGCTGATGGGCTTATCTTCCGTGTAGGTGAAATACACACCGTCCGCTCCGCCTGTCTTGCGTCGGATCATGCCGCACAAGCCCTGATAGGAGTTTCCCGTGTCCACCAATACCACATGTGCGCCTTGCTCATAATATTGGCGCACGAGGTGGTTCATGAAGAAAGACTTGCCGCTGCCCGAAGGACCCAGCACGAACTTGTTGCGGTTGGTCGTGATACCTCGCTTCATGGGCAGGTCGGAGATGTCAAGGTGCAGCGGTTTTCCCGTGAGCCTGTCCACCATCTTGATGCCGAAGGGCGAGAGCGAGCTGCGGTAGTTGGTTTCCTCTGTGAACAGGCACACCGCCTGTTCGATGAAGGTGTGGAAACTCTCTTCCGCCGGGAAGTCCGCCGCATTGCCGGGTATCGCCGCCCAGTAGAGTGTCGGGCAGTCGATGGTGTTGTGGCGCGGCACGCATTCCATGCTTGCCAACTGGCTGCCCACGTCGTTCTTGATATGCTTCAGTTCCTCCGCATCGTCGCTCCACGCCATGACGTTGAAGTGTGCCCGTACCGAGGTCAGTCCGTAGGAATGGGCTTCGTTCAGGTATTGGTCTATCCACTCGCGGTTGATGCTGTTGCTCCTTGAATAGCGAGATAGCGACTGCATGTTACGGGCGGACTTCTCGAACTTCTGCAAGGTTTCCTCACTGTTGTCTATCAGCACATACTGGTTGTAGATATGGTTGCAGGAGAGCAGAAGCCCCACCGGGGAGGCGAATGACAGTCGGCAGTCACTCCGGTCGGTGGAGAGCTTCTCGTAACGGGTGTCGGTAGCCACCTTGCCCGGCAGGTCTTCCGCGTCGGAGAGGGTGTGCAGACACAGGCGGTTGTCGCCGATGCGCATCTCCCTTGCCGAAAGCTCGATGTCCTGCAAGGTGGTGTCACCTTCCGGCATGAGCGAGAAGTAGCGTTCAATAAGTCCCGTCTTTCCCTCAGTACCCACAATCTCATCGGTGGAGAGGCGGCGCAGCCTGACAAGCCCGCTGTCGTTCATGATGCGCTCGAACTGTTCGCAGGCTTCCAAGAACTTGGTCGTGGTTTCCCTGTCCAGCTCCTTCGGGATGATATGTCCCCGGCACAGCGTGCTGAAATTGCTCTGCATCCGGTTACGCTCCTTTGTTGTCTTGGTCAGGTAGAGGTAGCAGGTGTGTTTCAGGTACGGACGCTCGTTGAAGTGACGCTCGAAAGAGCGGCTTAAAAAGCTCATGTCGTCCTTCTGAAGCTCCGGTTTGTAGCGTTCCTTGATGAACCAGTCCTGTTTGTGGACGACGGAGTAGTCCGGCAGCACCTTGATAGCCTTGCACCAGCAACTGTGTATCGCCTCGTACTCCGCACCCGTCACGGTGTAAAGTTCCGGTAGTTCCACCTCGAAAGCCACCGTGATGTCGGCGTCCTTTGAGATGATGCAGCCATGCTCCACCGCTAAAAGTGGGAACCTGTTTTCCAGTGTTGTCATTTTCGATGTATTCCTCATTGTCTTTCTTCCTTTCGTTGTCGTTTGAACAGACGGGTTATCCGCCGCCGGTTGATAAGGTATCGGGGATGGCTCCGTGCCGCTCCTAATTTCATCAGCCCGTGTTCACCGTACCGGGCGTTCAGCGCGAAGGTCTGCCATACAAGGAGGGAGGACGATGCCGCGCCGAAGCCGATACATATCCACTGGTCGATACCGACCATGTAGAGGATGACGAACAGGACGAAGAGAGCCAGCAGACCTCCGCAGAAGATGAAGAGGTACTGTGCCTTCAAGCCCTTGAACTCTACCGGACGGCCGATACCCTTGTTGATTGGGTATTCAGCCATACATTATTTATTAAAGGAAGAATGAGCGCAGGATGGTGGCGGCAACAATCAGGAAGATGCACGCGCCGAACCACGAGGCGGCTGTCTTGCTGGTGTCGGGGTCGCCCGATGAAAACTTGCCGTACACTTTTACGCCCCCGATAAGCCCGACGACTGCACCGATGGCGTATATCAGTTTAGTTCCGGGGTCGAAATAAGAACTCACCATAGAGGTGGCTTCGTTGATGCCCGCGATGCCGTTTCCCTGCGCGAAAGCGGAGGCGGTTGCGGCGATGACAAGTGCCGCGGAGAGGATTGCTTTTCTGTTTTTCAAGATGTTCTTGTTCATAAACTGTTCTTGTTTTTTGCCGTCAAAAGGGTGGATGGTCCTTTGTCGGGCGGTTGATACTTTGTTTCTTTACTTTGGTTTTAGTGGATGCCCGTTTGTTTCCACGGACGTGGGCGTGTCCGTTGCGGATGGGGATGCGCCTTGCGTTTCCTCGCCGCGTGGGTTGATGTCATTCTTTCATGTTCATTTCTTTTATTGTTGTCATACATAGTTGCGAATGTCGAACTCCTCGATGTTGTCCGGCACGACGAACTCCTTTTCAGATTTCTTCAGCCGAATCTCGATAAGCCCCTTGATGCGGATGCCTATCTCCGAAGAGCCTTCCATCATTTTCTCGTACAACTCCGTGCCCTCCATGTCGGTGAACACCTTAGCCGCCTTTTCACGTTCCGCCTGTGTCGCGTCCGGGTTTTTGGCGGTCTTGCAGGCGTCGTCAATCTCGTCAAAGCTGCTGCCCGAAGCCCGTGGCGTGTCCGAGGCGTCCTCTTCCGGTTCGTCGTCCCCGTATCCCAGTTCCTCCGGCGGTATGCTCGTGAAGGTCTCATCGAGTTTTTCCTCCGGGACTTGTGCCGGGCGGGATGCGTTTCCCGTTTTTCCGTCGTCAAAAGTAGCCTCTTCCTCCGACAGCTCAATGCCTTTTTCAATAGTGGCGGCTTCTTGCGTCGGTATGGCAGCGGTTGTCCGGGTGGATGCCATCCTGAAACGGCTCTTGCCGATGATGTCCGCCTTTTCCGCAGGGACTTCCTCGTGTGCCGCTATGCGTTTAGCCTCATTCCCGTCCAGTGACCGCCATAATCCGACAATGCCCTTGAAGAAGCGGACAATCCGCGTGTCCATGATGCGCTCGTAAAGGAGCAGGAACAGGAACCAGAGGTTGCAGCCGACCGATACCGCCAGCAGAATGTCTGTCATGCTGATTGTGTAATTCATATCCTTCCGTTTTTGGTTAGAATACTGAATTGTAATTTCGGGCATAAAGGCTCTTTATCGCATCTTCGCACTGGTTGAAGTGGTGCGTCAGCACATGGTCGATGTAAGCGGACAGCGTAAGCCGGTCATGCCCGATTACACGGGTGATACGCATGATACGCTCGTGGTACTCCGGGCGCACATACGCCATCTTCCCCTCACGTGCCTTTACTTCCGGGTCGCGGATGAACAGGCGTTCATAGTCCTTCTCACTGCATTTGCCGCTTACCGGGACAGGCGACAGTATTTCCACACTCGCCTGCACTTGGGTAAACATACCTCCGCAGTCTTGCTGTGGTCTTTTTTCATTCGGTGTCATTTCTTTTTCCATTTTCAAATCAGATCTTCACGTTGTTTCTTGTACAGTTCGTTGATTCTCTCCTTGTGCTGTTCCAGATGCTGGCGCAGCACGGTATCCACATATCCGCCTACTGAGATTTCCCCTCCGGCGATGTCGTTCACGATTCTGAGGATCTTGCCGTGGACGTCACGGCTGATATAGACACATTGGCGGGTCTTTATCTCGTTGCGGCGCAGGAATAGCTCGTTGTAGTCCTCGTCCTGCCTTTTCCGGCGTCCACTTTCCCTCTGCGCTTTTTCCCGTGTTACGGGTTGCACAGGAGATGGTTCCGGTGCGGCGGTGTCCTCTTCGGTCGGTGCAGCTGCGGGTACTTCCTGTGCGGGGCGCAGTGTCCCGTCCTGTGTGCGCCGCCCGATGGAGGCTAACAGCAGTTCCTCGTCGATGCCTTCCGTGTTCACTTTCCTGCTGCCCATGCTCACTGCGGTCTGATGATGTCGCTTATCTCTTCGGAAAACTCCCGGATGCCACTCCCTTTCAGCAGTGCCGTGTCCATCGGGAAGATGGTGGAGCGGAAAACGCTCTTGCGCTCTTCCGAAAGGTCACGGCGGAACTTCTTGCTGTCGGGCAAGCGGGTGGAAAGTACCGGAAAGCCCATTTCGGCTATCACTTCCTCGTAGATGCCGTACAAGTCGTTCCTCTCCCTGCCGTCCACCATCGTCCAGAACAGATGCAGCCCCTTTGTTTTCGCCTGTCCGGTAGTCATCAGCCTGTCGCGGAACATCGTGACGAATTTCAGGGTACTCTCCACGACAAAGCGGTCGGCACTCAGCGGAGTGAAAATGTAGTCCATCTGCGAGAGCGTCTTTATCACGCCGTTGCTTCGGAGTGTGCCGGGCATGTCGAAGAACACCACGTCGGGTTTCACGTCCTCAGTGGCAATCATCCTCTCGGCATCGTCGAGGGCGTTCACCGCATTGCTTTTGACGATGGTGTAGGCGTTCTTTTTGATCCGGCGGAAATGGTCGCAAGCGAGAGCCTTGAAGTAGGTGCTGCTGTCGATAAGCCCCATTTCGTGTTCGCGCAGCCCGTGGATGCTGTGCTGCGGGTCGTCGCAGTCCACGACGGCGACATTGTAGCCTTTCACGTTGTGCAGGTAGCTGGCGGCAAGTGCCGTGACAGTGGATTTGCCGATGCCACCTTTCTGTGTTGCGAATGCAACGAAGATTTCCTTACTCATAGTTCCATTTATTTTAATTGTTGATGATTTGTTTTTCTGTTTCCATACGGATTTGGCTGTCGCACCATCCGCTTCCGTGACTACACACGCAGGCGGGTCGTCGCGTATCCGGTTCTGTGGTGAAGCGGTGCGTCGGACAAATGGTGATTGACGACATTGCGTCATGAAGTCATTGAATCCATACGTCACCGAATTGTCGGAGAACCGGGTTTCCGACGGTTCGGGTATCCGTTTCGGCAAGTATCCGAAGAAGCGGATTTCCGGGTATTTGAATGTTCCGTTTATCATATCTTCAAATCGTTCGTTTCTTGAATCATGCTGCAAATAAACAAGTATATTTTGGAACCTGTATCACTTCTCCGGCAAGTGGCGGCACGTTGCGCCGGTTGGCAGTCATTGACCGGGTCAAGCATCTGTCCGATACCGCTTTAAGGGCGTAACTTTGCACCCGGACAGCAGGGTTCGCCGATGACGCGCGGCCCGGAGTCCTGAAAGGTATTTTCCCAATCCGTCCCCTGACGGATTTTTATGTTCACCTGAACATAGCAAGATGTCTTTTCAGCCGCTCAAAATATTTTGAGCAGCCACGAAAAGCACTTGCCCTTGCAGGGGGCGGGCTTTCCCTCCGAAGTCGGGAAGCCTTTCAGAACTGCGGTGCTGTAATCCGAAGCGGCGGCTTATGCCGTCAATCCGCTAAATCCAAAGTAATATGAAAGAGAAAAGGAAAAGCAAATCAGGGAGAAATCCCAAACTTGATCCGGCGGTGTACCGGTACACCGTCCGTTTCAACGAGGAGGAACACAACCGTTTCCTCGCCATGTTCGGAAAATCGGGTGTCTATGCACGGTCTGTTTTCCTCAAAGCGCACTTCTTCGGGCAACCGTTCAAGGTGCTGAAGGTGGACAAGACGTTGGTGGACTATTACACCAAACTGTCGGATTTTCATGCACAATTCCGTGCCGTGGGTACGAATTACAACCAAGTCGTGAAGGAACTGAGGCTGCATTTTTCAGAGAAAAAGGCGATGGCGTTGCTCTACAAATTAGAGCAACACACCGTCGAACTCGTGAAACTGAGCCGCCGGATTGTGGAACTTTCAAGGGAAATGGAGGCAAAATGGTCGCAAAAATCAGTGTAGGAAGTTCGTTGTACGGCGCGATTGCCTACAACGGGGAGAAGATTAACGAGGCGCAGGGGCGGCTTCTCACCACCAACCGCATCTACAATGACGGTTCGGGAACGGTGGACATAGGCAAGGCGATGGAGGGTTTTCTCACCTTCCTGCCACCGCAGATGAAGATCGAGAAGCCGGTGGTGCATATCTCTCTCAACCCGCACCCGGAGGATGTGCTGACCGATATTGAGTTGCAGAATATCGCCCGCGAGTATCTGGAAAAACTCGGTTTCGGAAACCAGCCTTATCTTGTATTCAAGCACGAGGACATCGACCGCCACCACCTGCACATCGTGACGGTCAACGTGGACGAGAACGGGAAAAGGCTCAACCGGGATTTTCTCTACCGCCGCAGCGACCGTATCCGCAGGGAACTGGAACAGAAGTACGGATTGCATCCGGCAGAACGTAAAAATCAGAGATTGGATAATCCGTTGCGCAAGGTGGCCGCATCGGCAGGTGATGTGAAGAAGCAGGTAGGCAACACCGTGAAGGCTCTGAATGGGCAGTACCGTTTCCAGACGATGGGCGAATACCGTGCGCTCCTTTCCTTATATAATATGACGGTGGAGGAAGCGAGGGGCAACGTGCGCGGACGGGAGTATCACGGGCTGGTCTATTCCGTCACGGACGACAAGGGTAACAAGGTGGGCAACCCGTTCAAATCCTCGCTTTTCGGGAAGTCCGCAGGCTATGAAGCCGTACAGAAGAAGTTTGTCCGTTCCAAATCGGAAATCAAGGATAGGAAACTGGCAGACATGACGAAACGCACCGTCCTTTCCGTGCTGCAAGGCACTTATGACAAGGACAAATTTGTATCCCAACTCAAAGAGAAGGGCATCGACACCGTACTGCGCTACACAGAGGAAGGGCGCATCTATGGGGCTACCTTCATCGACCACCGCACGGGATGCGTGCTGAACGGTTCGCGCATGGGTAAGGAGCTTTCGGCGAATGCCTTGCAGGAACACTTCACCCTGCCATACGCCGGACAACCGCCGATACCGCTATCCATCCCTGTGGATGCTGCGGACAAGGCACACGGGCAGACCGCCTACGACAGTGAAGATATATCGGGCGGTATGGGCTTGCTCACTCCCGAAGGTCCGGCGGTAGATGCCGAGGAAGAGGCTTTCATCCGGGCGATGAAGCGCAAAAAGAAGAAAAAACGCAAGGGCTTGGGTATGTAATCAGAGTATCAACAATTAAAAAATCAATGTATGTCACAACAAGAAGACGATTTGAGGGCATTGGCGAAAATCATGGATTTTCTGCGTGCCGTGAGTATCATTTTAGTGGTCATGAACGTGTACTGGTTCTGCTACGAAGCCATCCGGCTGTGGGGCGTGAACATCGGCGTGGTGGACAAAATCCTTCTGAACTTCGACCGCACGGCGGGGCTGTTCCATTCCATTCTCTACACGAAGCTGTTTTCCGTCCTTTTGCTTGCCTTGTCCTGTCTGGGTACGAAGGGTGTCAAGGGTGAGAAAATCACTTGGGGGAGAATCTGGACAGCATTTGCCGTCGGGTTCGTGCTGTTTTTCCTGAACTGGTGGTTGCTGCCCCTGCCGCTGCCGCTTGAAGCGGTGACGGGACTGTATGTCCTTACCATTGGAACGGGCTATGTCTGCCTGTTGATGGGTGGTCTGTGGATGAGCCGCCTGTTGAAACACAATTTGATGGAGGATGTTTTCAACAACGAGAACGAGAGTTTCATGCAGGAAACGAGGCTTATCGAAAGCGAGTATTCGGTCAATCTGCCGACACGTTTCTATTACAGGAAACGCTGGAACAACGGTTGGATCAATGTAGTTAATCCCTTCCGTGCGTCCATCGTGTTGGGTACGCCGGGCAGCGGCAAGTCCTATGCCGTGGTAAACAATTTTATCAAGCAACAGATTGAAAAGGGCTTTAGTCAATACATCTACGATTTCAAGTATCCCGACCTATCTACTATTGCCTACAACCATTTGCTGAACCACCCGGACGGCTACAAGGTAAAGCCGAAGTTCTATGTGATCAACTTCGACGACCCGCGACGCTCTCATCGGTGCAATCCCATTCACCCGGATTTTATGGAAGATATTACGGATGCCTATGAGAGTGCCTACACAATAATGCTCAACCTCAATAAAACGTGGGTGCAAAAGCAGGGCGACTTCTTCGTGGAGTCACCTATCATTCTGTTTGCCAGTATTATCTGGTATCTCAAAATCTATCAGAACGGGAAGTTTTGCACGTTTCCCCATGCTATCGAGTTTCTGAACCGCCGTTACGAGGATATATTTCCGATACTGACCTCTTATCCGGAGCTGGAGAACTACCTTTCGCCGTTCATGGATGCGTGGCTTGGAGGGGCTGCGGAGCAGCTCATGGGTCAGATAGCGTCGGCAAAAATCCCGCTTTCGAGGATGATTTCACCGCAGCTCTACTGGGTGATGTCAGACAGCGAGTTTACGCTGGACATCAACAATCCCGAAGAGCCGAAAATCCTCTGCGTGGGTAACAATCCCGACCGTCAGAATATCTACGGTGCGGCACTCGGTCTGTATAATTCCCGTATCGTGAAGCTCATCAACAAGAAGGGGATGCTGAAGTCATCGGTCATCATCGACGAGTTGCCCACAATATACTTCAAAGGGTTGGACAATCTTATAGCTACCGCCCGAAGCAACAAGGTTGCCGTGTGTCTGGGCTTTCAGGATTTCAGCCAGTTAGTGCGTGACTACGGGGACAAAGAGGCGAAAGTGGTGATGAACACTGTCGGCAATATTTTCTCCGGTCAGGTGGTGGGGGAAACAGCCAAGACGCTCTCCGAGCGGTTCGGTAAGGTGTTGCAGAAACGGCAGTCCATCTCCATCAACCGGCAGGATGTTTCCACCTCCATCAACACGCAGATGGACGCGCTCATTCCACCGAGTAAGATTTCCGGGCTTACGCAGGGAATGTTTGTCGGTTCTGTATCCGACAACTTCAACGAGCGTATCGAGCAGAAGATTTTTCATTGCGAGATTGTGGTGGATGCCGAAAAGGTGAAACGGGAAGAAAGTGCCTACAAGAAAATTCCCGTCATTACAAACTTCACGGACGAGGACGGCAACGACCGCATGAAGGAAACGGTGCAGGCGAACTACCGGCGCATCAAGGAAGAGGTGAAGCAGATTGTGCAGGAGGAACTGGAGCGTATCAAAAACGATCCGGTGCTGTGTAAACTGCTACCAGATAATGAGACTGTCTAACAAGTCCCCAAAATTGAAAATTATCCCTATCGAAGTTTGAAGTGACCCCCAAAAGTTGGATACAATTTTTTTGGGGGGCACTTCAGTTCTGACGGGTAAAATCGTAAAATTCGGACTTGTTAGACAAATACTTACGCGGTTTCAACCTCAGGTACTGAATCTATCGAATTGACAAATTTAACCAATTGCGGATCTGAATCTTTTTGTATGAGGTTTCGGAGACTCTTTTTCAATTCATAAGCATCATCCCCTGCTGTATTTATTAAATCCATATAAAAATCTTTGTTTTGCAGAATCAATGAACGGCATGCCCCATCGGAAATTACAGGTTTCACTATTTTATCAATAACGTCTCCAGCTTGACTTTTCAAATTACCATGCGATCTAAGCCATGTTTCGAAAAATTGAAACTTTATTGCATTGATAGTCTTTTTACCGATGCAGAAATCATTTCTTATATCGGTAACTGTCGATTTAATTTTTCGTTTATCCAATCTTTCAACTATATTCTTGAAACAATTAGGGAAAGGATTCAAACTTTGAGTTCCAGAAGCAATATCCATCAGAATCTTTTTGCCAAATTCAGTCAAGTTATCTGGCAAGGATTTGATTTTAGCCAGTAAATGTTTTATTGCGACAAACCAATAATATGATGTATGTGCTGTTCTTTGGGCGTATAATGTATCAACACTTATTTCAGACAACGCTTCGAACGCTATTTTATTGATATGATCGGTCAGGACATTGCTTATTTTAGTGGTCAAATCGTAAAAAGATGCGTCAGGAATTACATCTTTAATATTGTTCTTAGTGATATACTTATCCAAATCGGTATTCCACTCTGCTAAATGCTCGATAAATACCTCATCCGTTACACCTATTCTGTTCTTAATATCTTCAAATTGGGGCAATATGTCTGAGAGCAATAATTTATAGCCAAGTTTATGATTTACCATGTATTGTAGTGTTTCATTTAATAGCGGTATATTCCATCCCACACTATTTACTAATAAGTCTCCATGATCCACATAATAGTCCATGAGTTCTGCAACATATTTTATATCTCCACCCTCTATTAAGGAAACGGAATGACCATGTGCCAATTGCATGGCGACTAAATCGTAATATCCAGACTCTTTAATGTTTCGGCCATCAGTTTCTAATTCAGAATGCAACTGATTTATGTAGGTTGAATCTAACGTTACAGGTAAAGGTCTTTCTTCGTCAGATGCCAATAAACGATAGGTTGTAAATATAGCCCCTATATTATCTTTATTTACATTCTGTTCATCAATGCAATTCGTGATCGCTTGCAAAAGCGTTGGAAACGTATAGGTAGAATTATCTTTTAACGTTTTTACAATATCTGCATGGTCGAAATTATCGGGTAGTAAGTTTGCCAAATAATTATCGAGCGCCTCCGAATTTGTTGCTACTTGATAATATTTATATGCTTTAGTTGTCGCGTTATCCCGATAGGCAGCATCTGTTGCATTTGCAGCTTGAATATAATCGATAAATGTATTTGGCTTGACTGTTTTTGCTTCAATCAATGACGTAAAATCGCACGCCAACTTATTTTGCGCAATAAACCTGTCTATTGCATCTAACGTTTTGAAATAGTCGCCGCCATTGAAGTCATTGAACCGAACTATCTTCTTATATAATTGAGCAATCACATGGTTTTGGCTTTCCGTGTCTAAATGCAACAGCAGTTCTTGGTATTCGACAGGGAACACCTGCTTCTCTATGGATTCTTTTAATTTCAATTGTGCTATTCTTTGCCATACACGCAGAATAACATCGCTCTTTCGAGTTAATTTATGCAAACAATGTATAATCTTATCGATAAGCGCATTGTCCATACATTGTATAACTTCTTCTAATACAGTGTCAAATTGTTTATTAGTCTCTGCATATTGATTTATGTCGTGGTCTTCTTCTCCGTTGATGCAGCCTTCAATATATTTTTTCAATGGAATTTGTCGAGCATCTTCAACATCGACACCATATACCAAAGCTGCAATTTCGCGTTGTGTTTGCAGATCATTGTTAATTATTGTTTGAATGCCATTCAGATAGTCGCCGGACAATATTTGTTCTACTGGATTTGCCAGAATATCCGTCTTCTTCAAACAGAACAATGCTATGTTTATCATCAAAATTTCGTTACACCACTCTTGTTTAAGAGCGACCATCTCATTGATATATGATATAATTTCCCTAACATTGGCATTAGGATTTACCAATCTGAATATCCGATTTATAGTTTCTTTCGCTTCATTTTCTGTTTCTCCAAATGCTTCAACAAACAGTTTGTTGAATATACTTCGATAGTCGGTAATAACAGGAGGAGCAACACGATAAACAATAGGGAAAGTTTTATTGATAAAATACTTGGTCAGTTGTTTCGTTTGTTCGTCGGTCTCATCTCCGAATGCACAAGCTAAATGTGTTTCATCGAAAGGAATAACAGCCCAAACATTTTCAAAACCGCTATCGGCGAAGAACGTATGGATAGAAGACCATAATTCTTTTACTTTTTCAGCGGGGAGACGATCCATGTTGTCAAAAACAAGGACTAATTTACGTTGTCCTTTTTCCTTGATAAAATCAGAAATGTCTTGCATCCATGTTTTGAACTCGTAAACCGTTGGTTCGTCTTCGCTCAAAGTCTCATAGCAAACGTCCTTTTCGACTTTATCTTGATAAATAGCTAACATATAACTCCATCCATATTTATGATCTTTGCTATATGCCCATTTCCAAACGCACAATGCAATAAGAACTGGCAGTGCAGCTATGATAATAGACAATAAAGAAAACCACCATGTTGTGGGTGTAGGTTTTACTGCATACGCAATAAATGTAAATATCGGAGTTAAAACTGCAACCAAAAATGCCGCAACCATACCATTACTGATAAGGGGATATTTTTCGGTTACGGTCTCCGTTTTACGGGCTAATAAATATTTCAGCTTTTCAGACCATGATACGGTTTTCGTACCTCCACCTTTGACTTTTATTGTTGCATTTCCAGATAGGATACCATCATCAATAAGTTTGCTTGTAAGCAATTCCAATATAGAGCGGCGTTGCAAGTCCTCTTGATGTCCCCATGCGTCATACTCAAAAAAGTAATAGTCGTCTGATAATTCACGTTCCAACATTTTAACCACGTTGGATTTTCCAGATCCCCAAATACCTTCGATGCCGATAATTCGAGGTAAAGTACATTCCTCATCCAATGAATCATTCTGACAAAAATGGCGAGCAATAGTTTTTGCCAACCTTTCTTGCGAACCTCCATCGAATTTGTCAATACCACACGGTTTATTTTGGATAAACCGCGGATATTGCTGTTTGGATTGTAGTTTTGTTTCCATATACGTAATTTATTGATTATACGAACTCCAAATAATTCTCCCGATTTACCACATGAAACTCGGCATAGGGATAGGCTTCTTGGAAGGCTTTCGGTGCGGCCGGCATTTTATTTCCCCACTTGAACTCCAAGGCGGTAAGACTGTCGGCACTCTCCTCAATCAGGTCGATTTCCTGTTTGTCGTAGGTGCGCCAGAAATAGAACTCCCTGTGCAGTCCCTCATTGAAGTTCGCTTTGCGCCGCTCTCCGATGATGTAGTTCTCCCACAGCGCACCGACATCCTGCCGAATGGCCAGCGGTGAGAAAGCCCCGATAATGGCATTGCGAATGCCGTTGTCGTAGAAGTACCACTTGCCAGCTTTTGTAACCTCCTTGCGTAGGTTACGCGAATAAGCCCCCAGACGATAGATAACGAAGACCTTTTCCAATAGGTCGAGGTATTTTTCAACGGTCGTCTTGCTCATGCCGAGTTGTTTACCTAACTCTTCGTAAGAAACTTCGCTGCCCAACTGAAAAGCTATCAATCGCAGTAGATCGCGCATCTTGCTCGAATTTTTTAAGCCGTCAATTGCTAAGATATCTTTAAGCAGGTATGCACCGACAATATCACGTAGGTAGTCTGTTTTACGTTCATAGTTCTCCATCATTACTACTTCGGGATAGGAACCGTAAATCAAGCGCGCTTCGAGGTTCTGGCGGGTTTCAAGTGCCGTTTCCGTCTGTGCGATTTCCCGTTGCGAGAATGGTGTAAGGAGAAATTGCGTACTGCGGCCGACCAACGGTTCACCAGTCTTATTCAGCAAATCGAATGACGAAGAACCACTTGCCAAGACACTTATTCCCGGTATTTCATCAACTATCAACTTCAGAATACTACCGATTTGTGGTATGTTCTGTGCCTCATCAATAGCCAGCAAATCAATACCATCCAATAAATGCCGATAATTGGCTATTGAGCGATTCTCCAATAGTGCTAATGTGTCGTAGTCTTCGCCGTTGAGCATCATCGTCCTACCTGAATAGTTGTCCACAATTTTACGCATCATTACCGTTTTACCAACACGGCGAGCACCAAAAATCAGTACTGCTTTATTGGGCGCGATTCGTGCTGTAATCTTCTCTTGAAGTATTCTATTTACTGTTTCCATACCTTATAAAATATAATGCAAAGATAATCATATTTTTTTAATTGGCGAATTTTACAAAAAAAACGGGCTATTAAATGGCGATTTTTACAACCACAATCTTATGGAAGTTGTTTCATTGTTTTTAGTAATGATATATGTTCATACTATGATGACTCAATAATTTACCAGACATACGTTTCTGAAATTTGTCCTTATAGGAATGAAAAACTCACATATATTGTGCTAATTAATATATAATTAAATGAAAATAAAAAGACAGGATACGAGTATTCCTGTCTTCTCATATGTAATGGATATTTTTTTATTTTCTCATCCGCTCCAACTCCTCATCACGCAACATTCTCTCGTTCAGTTTTTCCTGCATCCTGTCAATGAAATAGGTGCGGCTTTCGTTCTTCCGGCGTTTGATATCAGTGTAGAAGCGGTAGCAGTCTTTAGAATCAACCCCGAATATCTTATAGAGAAGTGGGGCGAGCTGTTTGAGCGGCATATTGCCGTTGTTGATGCAGCCCATCACGTCTATGCCGTAGATAAGTTCCACGAGGTCGATGGCATTGCCCGTCCATTGAAGAAGGCTGGCGGTGGTTTCTGTTGCGTTGTTGGCGGATATTAGTGGTGGCACTTGGGGCGTGGCAAGGAATTTCTGCATCTTTCTTACGAAAGACAGAGCCTTGCTGACGTAGGCGGCAATCTCTCTTTTTTCTTCTGACAGATTACGTACGGGATGGTGCTGCAACTCGATTTCGATGTAGGCAAGCGCGATGACGGTAAGGTTCATGTCCATGCCGCCGTTGCACAGTTCGATCACTTGGGTGGCGAAAGCCGTGTATGCCGTTTCCATATTGCAGTCGCCGGCTTCGTTTATCAGGCGGAAAAAGTCGGTTTCCGCCAGCAAGAAATAATTCATGGTTCTGTCAATTTTGAAAATTACACTTTGTTTTCTGCGTGCGCACATGAATATAATTGGCAAAAAACGCGGCAGAAAATAAAAAATCCAACACTCAATTTTACAAAGTGCTGGATTTCAGAGGTATAAAATTCAGTATTTTTTCACAAGGACAAATTATCTCCGACTTAAATTGTTTGTAATCGGAACATTTATTCTATTCCTGAAAATAGAAATGTATGCTTGCCGCACATTTTGGCTATCTTGCTTTTTTATCAAGGATATAGATAATGCGACATACACCGTTGGGATAGCTTTTCAAAGAGGAAAGCGTCCAGTGTTGCTCTGGCAGAGCCGACTTAAAAAAATGTCGTCCGCTTCCGGATATGAAAGGAACGGTGTATAGTATGATTTCATCCACAGCGTGCATCCGCAGCAGTCCGTTTATATAGTCTGCCGTGTCCGGTGTGGCTTCCGCGAGGTAACGGATGTTTGTGCAGTCTTTTCTCCATTCGTGCAGCATTGAAATGGAATAGTCCGGTGTCACACGGTAAAAGGCTTTCTTCCTGATTTCATCAAGACCGCAACGGTCAAGGCACAAATCCTGATGTGCTTTATCATATAACTCTGAAGAAAGACATCCGTCCATCGTCAGTACGGCGAGAATCTGAACTTTACCCATAATCGTTTCCTTTCGTTAGGCAAGGGTAAAAAAGTAGCGTGCAATTCACACTACCTTCAAGCGATGGCTCTGGTAAAGCCTTTACGGAGAGTACGTGAATGCACGCTATGCGTAAGCATAGCATAAGCATCACGCAATCGTCTCCGTAGTTCCAATTTACCAGATTTTCGCTTGAAACGCCTTGCGGTCTTATCCTATATGTTGGCGGCGAAAAGCTCCTGCCAATCGCCGTTTTTCTCAAATGTTATGCAAAGATAGCCAAATTCAGTGAATTACGGGCTATGATTGCTTGAATTTATATTTAAGTCCATACTCTTCAAGTTTGCTGTATAGTGTTGTCCTGCCTATGCCGAGCAGTTCTGCGGCGACACTCCGGTTGCCGTTTGCCTGTTTCAACGCACGCAATATCCGCTCCTTATCCTCCGCGTCATTGCGCAAGGCGAAGCTGACAGTAGAGGTCGGTTTCGTCACGGCAAGTTCCAGATGCTCTTTCATGACAACACCTTCCTGCGCCTGCAATACAGCACCCATAACTTTCTGCCGAAGTTCCCGCACGTTGCCCGGCCATGCGTGTGTCAGCAACGCTTTACGTGCTTCGGAACTGAACCCGCTCACGCTACACTCCAGCTCTCTGTTTGCCATATCACGGAAGAACTCTGCCAGCGGCATAATGTCTTCTTGACAGTCACGCAACGGAGGAACGGTTATCCCGAAGTCGTGCAGGCGGTACAGAAGATCCTGCCGAAAACGCTTTTCATTCACCGATACCTCCAAATCTTCATTGGTAGCAGCGATGATGCGGACATTGAAATTCCGGTCTGCCTTGTCTCCGACCGGGCGATACCGCCTCTCCTGTATGGCACGGAGCAACATCTGTTGGGTTTCCAACGCGAGGTTTCCTACCTCGTCCAGAAACAACGTGCCGCCTTCCGCCTCATGGAAATATCCTTTCTTGGCATTGTCCGCACCTGTAAATGCACCTTTGACGTGTCCGAAGAAAGCCGACGGTGCAAGCTCTTTGGAGAGTGAACCGCAGTCCACCGCCACAAATGGCTTGCCTGCACGTTTGCTCTTGTCATGCAACAGGTGGGCAATATGCTCCTTGCCCGTGCCGTTCTCACCAAATATCATCACGCTCATATCGGTGGCGGCTACCAGCCTTATGCGGTGCATGATTTTCTGAAAGGCGGAACCTTCACGGGCGAATATAGGCATACGGCGTTGTCCTGCCTGACGTTCTTTCAGTATGGAACGGATCAGGGGGACAAGTTTATCCTCCACAAGCTGTTTGGGAATATAGTCTATCGAGCCGAGTTTCATGCTTTCCACGGCGGTATTAACTTCGGCGTAGTCGGTCATAATGATGAAGGGCTGCATCTTTCCCTCCTTTCGCATCCAGCACAAAAGGTCTATGCCACTGCCGTCAGGCAGACGCAGGTCGGCAACCACGATATCATTATCTGTTGCCTGTTGCAGATGTTTCTTCGCGGTTGAGAGGTGGTAAGCCTTCATATTGCGGTAGCCCTCCCGTGACAGCATATTGCAGACATATTCGCAATACACGATGTTGTCTTCCACCACAATTATTTTTGTCTTATTCATCTTCGTATTTTCTCCTTTCCTCTTCTGCCAACCGTATTATTTCCACTCCCTTATCCAGCACGGCAGTCACGGCATGGCTTAACGCTTCACCATCCGGGAGAGCATCGCCACGAAGCAATCCGTAAAGTACATTCAGCGGTTGGTCGGCACGGAGCACCTCCCACGAACTGCGCAGGTGGTGGATCAGGGAATCCAGCTTTTGCAGGTCTTTTTCTTTTGCTGCATCCCGTACCGCCTGCATTTCCTTTTCTGTTTCAGTTATCAACTTTTCCAGCATGACGGCTTCATTGCCATAGGACAATAAGGCGGAAAAGTCCGGTTTCCCGTCCGGTGTCGCTTTTATGGCACACCTGTCGGAAACCTCCATCAGTTCCGATATGGAGAACGGTTTGAACAGGCATCCGGCAAAGCCTTTTGCCAATAGTTCCCCTTTGTTACAACTGCCCGAAGCGGTTGCCACAACCACCGGGATTGTTGGTGAATTGCCCACGTTGGACGAACGCAACAGTTCCAGCAATTCGAAACCGTTTATATCGGGCATATTCAAGTCTGTCAGCAACAGGCTGTATTCTTTCTGGCGTATCATTTCCATCAGTGCCGCAGCATCGGTGCAAGTGTCGCAGTGTATTCCTTCTTGGGAATACATCTCTTTCAGCATCAGAAGTAATACCTCATCATTGTCAATGGCGACAACATCATGGAATTTATTGTTATGATAAACAGGTGTATTGCTTGTATATCCAAGCTGTTCTTCAGCTTCCTGCATAGAAATTTCAACTGTGAAACGACTGCCTTTCCCTTTCTTGCTGTCTAAACGGATTGTTCCGCCAAGCATCGACACAATATTACGCATTATGGCAAGCCCAAGCCCGAAACCCTCCTTTGCGGCGGCATTTGATAGACGTTCAAACGCACCGAACGCTTGTTTCTGTTCCTCTTCTGTCATGCCTGTACCTGTATCTTCAACGACCAGTGTCAGAACTCCATTATCATATTCAGTAATCAAAGAAACACCGCCTTCTTCTGTGAACTTGACAGCGTTTGACAGCAGGTTATTCCCGATTTGTATTATTCGCTCTTTGTCGGTCAATACAATGGCATCGTGTCCAGTCTTCACGGACAAGGACAGCCCTTTGTTCACGGCAACAGGCATGAACTCCGTTTCAAGTGTGTGCGTGATTGCTGAAATCCGGCAGGGTGACAGACGGGGCTGTTCCTTGCCGTTGTCCAGGCGGAAGAAGTCAAGCAAAGTGTTAAGCATATCCCGCATACGGTCGGAGGATTGCAGTATGTTTTGGATATACTGCCCGGACTTATCCTCACACTGTTCTTTCCGTATCAGTCCGGCATAGCCTGTTATTGCTGTCAGCGGTGTGCGCAGTTCATGGGTGATAGTATGTACCGCCTTCTTCCTTGACGTTATCAGTGCCTCGTTCCGTTGTACGGATTGTTCCAGTTGCCTTATCAAATCAGTTGTCTTGTGCTTGTATTGTTTAATGCTTTTTGCATCACGATGTATGATGATGTAGGAAATTAACAACAATAGAAGAACGAATCCCATTAAACCGCCTACTTGCATAAATGACTTTTCACGCATGGCAACTATTTCGTTTTCCCGGCTTTGCAGTTCGGTTTGTACCTTTTCTTCTATTTGGCAAATCAATTCTTGCAGTTGTCTGTTAAGTTCTGCATTACGAGCTGCAAGGCTGTCGGCTTGTTCCGACAATTGGCGATCCTGCACTTTCTGTTCGCTGATTACGTTTCTATTGACCGAATGAAGGATAGTGGTTGATACTGCTGGAGTTACTTCCTTTTTTTTGCCGAATATGCCTAAGAAACCTTTTCGTTTTGGCTTTTTGGACTGTTCCTGCACACTTTTCTGTACAATAACCGGAATTTGATTGGCTATCTTCTTGTTAATAGATTGTTGTTCATCCATTAACCGGACTATCTGGAACATCTGTCGTTCCTTATCCTCTAAAAGACTGCGCACACTATCGATGCGCTCTGCTGGATAGGTGGCCTTGAAACGGCAGAGCATACTGTCCATTGCCATACGCCGTGCATGGTAATGCTCGATATCTTTATCGTTCCATTCCAGTATTGTTTCACCCAATAGAGAAAATTTTATCATTTGAATATTGATATTGTTTATTTCTTTTCGGAGCTCGTCTATTTTTTTATTGCCAAGTTCTAATGCTTCTATCTCCTGCCATTCATAGAGGCTATTATATGCCATACATCCGATAAGAATGGAGATAAGTATATATCCCAACCGTATTGCCTTATAGAAATTTCCTGACCGCTCCATTATTTTAATGACATTGATTTTTGGAACATGAATAAAAGTTTATCTTTTTCGTTCATGCGGATATTATCAGAATAACCGTCTTTTGTTATTTGATACCCACATGGCTTAACCATAAAAATGCCTAAGCCCTTAGTGTACGAACTTACTTCTGAGGCATAGTCTTTACTTGTATTTAATGGAACTTTCCCTTTAATATGACACCACTCATTATTACAACTGATGTCTTCAATCTCAGACATCAGTTTTTGCAAATCTGTAATAGCTTTGGAACTCGCTACTTGGGGTATCTGCAACTCAAAACAGAGCATCGGTTCGAGAATGTCCACACCTGACTGTTGCAAAGCCAGCCTGAAGACATAAGGGGTCAGCTGTCTGAAATCAGCAGGTGTACTTACCGGGCTATAATACTCGGCTTGAGTAAAAGTTACTTTCAGATCTGTCACTTCCCATCCATGTAAACCAGATTGGCAAGACATACGAATCCCTTCAAAAACGGCATTTTGAAAAGAATGGTTCAGATAACCATAGGAGATGTCACTTTCGATTTGCAACCCTGCCCCTAACGGTAAGGGTTCAAGAGTCAGCCCTATTGTGGCCCAGTAAGGGTTGGGTGGTACTTCGATCTGAATAATCTTATTGACCTTTTTTATAGGTCGTTCTTTGTAGATAGTCTTGATCTCATCAAAATGGACCTTTACGGAAAATCGTTCTTCCAGCAATGTCTGTATGATTTCCTTTTGGGTCAAACCATATAACGAGATTTCCAATTCATCACTATATGAGTTTATGGAAAAGGACAAAGACGGGTCTTCAATCCACAATGTATTCAGAGCGGATATCACCTTGCTTCTCTCTTCGGGCTTATTTGGCCGGACGGAGGATTTGAGAGCGGGATGCTGATGAGATAATCCTTGAATCAAACAAGGTTTAGCACCTAAATAATCTCCGATTCGAAAATCTTCTATATCTTCTACAATCGCGATATCATTGGCACCCACTTCATCAACATTTATCTCTCTGCCCTGATAAATAGTCTTTAGATTTTTAATCTTGATGAATTTTTCCGAATCGTTGATTCTTACAACGTCTCGAAGTCTCAGACTTCCGTCAATTATTTTAAGAAAACTTCTTTTATGCCCTTTGGGGTCATGCTCTATCTTATAGAGATAAGCTGAAAGTCTGTTTGAGACTGATGCCGGAGGAAGTATAAAAGAAGAAATGGCGTCCAACAACTCATTGATACCGATATTGAACATTGCTGATCCATGTAGCACCGGATAGACTTTGGCTTTTGCCACAAGAGCGATTATCGTATTCCAATAATCAGCCGGTGAAATTTCGCTATCCGCCAAATATCGTTCTAATATATCGTCGTCATGGTTGCATACAAATTCTTTGTATTCTTCCTTTATATATGTTTGGGAGCAAACCGGATAAACCGATCCATCGACAACAGTTTGCATAAACAGGACATCTTGCGACAGATTTGTTTTTATATCCATATACAAACGCTCCAAATTCACACCGGCACGGTCAATCTTATTGATAAATATAATTGTCGGGATTTGCAGCTTTTGTAAAGTACTGAACAGCAACTTTGTCTGCGCTTGTATGCCTTCCTTTGCGGATAAGATGAGGACTGCTCCATCAAGCATTTTGAATGTCCGCTCCACTTCCGCAATAAAATCCATGTGTCCCGGAGTGTCAATGATATTGCATTTCACTCCATTCCAGATAATAGATGTCGTAGAAGCCCGGACAGTAATTCCTCTACGTTTCTCTATATCCATAGAGTCCGTTATGGTGTCACCATTATCCACACGGCCGCACTTTTCCGTTGCTCCACTGGCAAACAGCAGATTCTCGGTTACGGAAGTTTTTCCTGCATCAATGTGAGCAAGAATTCCTAAATTTATAATATTCATTTGGATTAAGCAATAATATACTACAGTAGATGCATTGTCGAAACGCACCTTTTAATACCTCCTCGTAGCATATGAGAACTACAGGATTACTAACTCGTATTAATATGTATATTATTACTGCCGCATAACGATTACAAAATTACACAAAAAAATATATCTAACAAAAGTGGGAGGATTTTTTAACTTTTTACCATAGACATTTTATTAGGGAAGCGTAGGTTCAACTGGCAAGTACAAATAAGTAGAAATGTTTGAACAACACCGTTTTAGGAAGTTGAAAAATCAAGTTTCTCTCTCGGTATAGCGTTTATTTTGGCCAATATCTTCTTTAGTTTAGCATTTGTGTATTTCCCATTCGTGTTCTATTTAGCTCCTTATTATGAGTATGTAGCAAGTTACTTATCAAATTCAGCCTCTTTGAGGGTCAAATATGGTTTTGCAAATGGTGACTGACAAGACATAAACAAGGTCAGCAGGAATTTTTTACATAAATGGACATGAATGTATATAACCTAAAATAAGAATAAATTTTAATAAGGGCTGCCCAAAAAGAAAAAAATGCAGTTGCCATCCTATAGATACTTGCAGAAAGGATAAAATTTACTTTTAGACCTTTTGGGATAGCCCTTATTAATACTTCAGATAAAATTCCTTAGGTTATATTTTCAATCCTTTGGACCGGGTTTCCTCCTTGGCATACAGTCCCGGACGCCCGATTATGACATGGTTGGCAACGATACTATCCGCCGGACTGCGTATCTGCGGCGGTGCATTTTCGGGATATTGCGCCTGCCTGTTCCTCACATCTTCCGCTTCCGGCTTGAGCTGTTGCCCTTCATTCTCCTTTTCTGCGACTTCGGGCGTGGGTGGCGCAAGCTCCAGCTGAATTTTTCGGTCAAGGGCGGCAAGTTCGGACTTCAACTGCTTCAGCTCGTCCTCCTTCTTCCACACCTTACCCGCTATCTCCTGTAACTGCGGTATCTCCATCTCCAGCACCTCGTTCTTCGCCTTGTACTGGTCGATGATGGAGGGTATCCTCTCCATCGCGTTGAGGAAGTTGCGGGCGGCGGCCAACGGGTCAGCCATCGCCAGATGCCCGTTGTTGTAGGTGTACTTGTAGTTCCCCTCGACCACGAAGCGGTTGTCGGTGAACTCCAATCCCTCTTTGAGTATCCTTTCGCTCACCACCTTTATCGGAAAACCGTAAAGTTCACCGACCTGCGTGTACAACCCTCCGGTCGTGGCATTCTTGGCTATCTCCTGCAAACGCTTTCCGATGACCTTCTCATCGGCGGAATCCACTCCGTCCACCTTTATTATATTAAGGCGGTTGCCCTCCTTGTCGGTCTGCACCACCGACAGGAAGCGGTTCCAGTCCTCCGTCATGGCATCTATGAAAGCCGTGTTGTTGCGCAACTCGCCGGTCTTTGACTCCAGCTTGAACTCCGAATCACGCTTGCCCTTGTTGAACGACTTGCGTTCCCCTTCGAGCGATGCGATCCGCTTTTCCAGTTTCGCCTTGTCCAACAGGTCGGTATTGCCGGAGAGCAACGCCATGTATTCCGAGAAATTCATGCCCGATTTTTCGTCCATTGCCCCCTCGTCGATGGTACGCGCACCCATCGCACCGCTTTTGAGCTGGCTTATGAAAGTCTGCTTGCAGTGCAGGAGGTTGAACTTGTAGCTGTCCAGTGACTTCTCCACCGCGTAGATGATTACATCCACGTTGTTCCCGGCGAAATGTTTGGCAATCTCATTACCTGCCCTAACTCCGCGTCCGTCACGCTGTTGCAAGTCGGACGGTCGCCACGGCGTATCGAGATGATGGATAGCCACACACCGTTTCTGGGCGTTCACACCCGTTCCGAGCATAGAGGTAGAGCCGAACAGCACACGCACCGTCCCGGCGTTCATGGCGTCTATCACCGCCTTCCGCGCCTTGTCGGTCTTGCACTCCTGAATGAAGCGCACCTCGCTTGGCGGTATACCGTAGTCCTCCGTCAGTTTGCGCTTGATTTCCGAATAGACGTTCCACCCGTCGCCCGGCTGGTATGTCCCCAAATCAGAGAAAACGAACTGCGTGCCTTTCTGGGCGTCGTATTTTTGATAATACTCCGCGATCATCTTGGCACAGTGACTCGCTTTGTTGTCGGGATGATCTTCGTAATTCGGGTCTATCATGCGCATGTCGAGTGCCATTTTCCGGGCATAGTCCGTGGCGATGAGCATCTTCGCCTTTTCTTCCGTTTCCGAAAGCGGCAGCCTGCCCAACAAGGTGGCATCGCCCGTCTTGGCGAACTGCATCAGTTTCTGTATGAAGTCCTCCTGTTCCGGCGTGGGCGGTATATGGTGCAGTATCTCGTTCTTGGCAGGACGGTCAACGCCCACATCCTCCGCCGTGCGGTAGTCCGTGATTTCATTATAGAAGGCGGCAAGCTCCGGCACTTTGATGAAGTAGCGGAAACGCTCCTTCTGGACCACATTGTTCGTCACGTTAAATTCAAAATCCGTCGTCTTCTTGGCAAATATCGCCGCCCAAGCGTCGAAACACCTTATGTCCTGCCGTTCCAGCTCCTTCGGGCGCAGGTACTTGAACAGCAGGTACAATTCAGTCAGTGAGTTGCTGATAGTCGTGCCGGAGAGGAAGGTCGCACCCAAGTCTTTTCCTGTGCGCTCCTGTATGGTGCGTATGGCAAAGAGCATGTTAAGTGCCTTCTGGCTTCCCTCGCTGTTTCCCAATCCCGCCACACGGTCGTGGCGCGTGTTGAAAGTCAGATTCTTGAACTGGTGGCTCTCATCTATGAAGATGTGGTCGATGCCCATCTGCTTGAAATCCACCACGTCGTCCGTGCGTGACTTTATGGCGTGTTCCACCTTCTCCAGCTTCGCTTCAAGGTTGTGCTTGCGCTTCTCCAATCCTTTCAGCATCGCCCGCGACACGTTCTTTCCCTGCTGCCGTAGCACTTCGAGGTTTTCCTCCACCGTGTCAAGCTCTGCTTGCAGGATGCGCTGCTGCAATTCCGGCGACTGCGGTATCTTGCCGAACTGGTCGTGCGACATGATGACGCAATCGTAGTCGTTGTTCTTTATATTATTGAAGAAGCGCACACGGTTGGCGGTCGAAAAGTCCTTCTCCGAAGCGTACAGAATACGTGCGTTGGGATATGCCGCCTGATAGGTGGCTGCAATCTCCGCAACGTTGGCTTTCAGCCCGATAATCATCGGCTTGTGTGCCAAATTCAGACGCTTCATCTCATGCGCGGCGATGCACATTATCAGCGTCTTACCGGTTCCCACCTCGTGGTCGCAAATTCCGCCGCCGTTCTGTTTCAACATCCAGACGCAATCCATCTGTGAGGGATAGACGCTCTTGATACCCCGGCTTGCCAGCCCTTTCAGGTTGAGGTCGGGAAAGGTCTGATGGGAGCCGTCGTAGCGCGGGCGCACGAAACAGTTGAACTTGCGGTTATACATCGTCACAAGCCGCTCCTTGAACTGCGGCGACTGCTCTTCGAGCCATTCGGAGAAGCCGTTTCGTATCTCGTCAATCTTGGCGTTGGCGAGTTGTATTCCCTCGCTGTCGCGCATCTTGATGTCGTTGCCATGCTCGTCCTTGCCGATGGACTTCATCATGTCAGGGCAGGTGTTGTGCAGGGCGTGTTTTAGGAGGTGCATACCGTCATAGTTCCGGTAATACCCCTTCACCAGAAACTCGTCCGTGATTTTCATGGTGCGGTAGCCGCACACCACCGAAAACTCGTCCATGCTTGCGGAATAGGCGATTTTCACCTCCGTGTCGAACAGCCGGCTCATGTAGGCGGCATAGACACCCGTCGGAATCCAGCGTTCCCCGAAATTGAAGTCCAGATCCTCGAAGGCGATGCGCTGCGGCTCGGCATCTTTCAGAGCCTCCAACGCCTGCTTCACCTCCGGCATACGCTCATTTTCGGGATTGTCACCCATCCATGCCTCTATGCGTTCCGCTTTCTCTATGACATTTCCGGCGATGAAACGGTCTTTGATTTCGTAACCGGTCACGAGCGGATTGTAGTAGATGCGCCCTTGCAGGGCAGTGAGCAAATCCTCCGCCGTGCTGTCGGTTATCTCCCGCATATAGTCGAGATTGACCGTACCATATTTGTTGAGCGACGCAGACAGGGCTTCTTCGGGAGAGCCTACGTTGGCATGGCTCTCCACCGCGAAGGAAACAGGATGCTCGAAGATGTCCGCCTTGACGAACTTTCCGTTTTCCATCCGTTCCAGCGAAAGGATGTCGCGCCCGCCCGCATCCATCATCACTAACTTCACGTTCTGCTTGGCGTTGAGGTTGCCGTAGCGCATGACAAACTCATCGTAACAGGTATTCAGATGCTCTCGCCACGGAACATTTGCCTCGCGCCGGAGCGATTCATAACGGTACAGACGCTCGTAGGCGTCACGCAGCGACACATACAACAACGCCTTTTCCTTCTGGTATCCTTTCAGGTCGAGCGGCTGGAATGTCGCCCCGTATGGCGTGATGTCTTTCAGGTAGCCGATGTTATGACGCCCCCGGTCAGCCACCAGCGACCCTTCGCGCAGGTGCATCTCCGGCGTGCGGTGGTAGGCACGCGGAGAAAGGTCCACGACTTCCTCCTTCGGCTTTTCCGCTTCGATGTCGGGGAAAAGGAAAGTCCCCACCGCTTCCGATGGGGTATCTGTAACGGCAGGTGCGGCGACTGCCTCCGGCTGTGTTTCCTCCTGTCGTGGCTGCTCACGGGAAGTTTCCGGCACGGCTTTCACTTCCGTCTTTTCCGCCACTTGTTTCTCGTTATGCTGCCTTGCCAGTTCCCGAAGTTCTTTCCTACGCTCCGGCGTCAAACCCATCATCATTTCATAGAAACCGTTGATGGGAGGATTGGTATCCCAGTCCAGTGTGGCATAGATGTCGTCCGGGTCGGCAGGCTTGGCGGTGTTCTCCGCTTTCACCTCCTTATTCTCCATTGCGGGTTTTGCAGTTGGAGCTGTCGGTGTAACCGTGACTTTCGGTTTGGGCGGAGTGGACTTTGCCGTAACTGCCTTTTTCACCGTCTTTTTCTTTTTGGAGGTTTTCGGTTGGCTGACCTCTTCCGTCATCCCCCAGAGGTCAAGCAGGGTGAGCTGCACGCCTGCGGAATATTGCGGGCGCGGTTCTATCTCCGGCTTTTCATCTGCGGGTTGCGGCTTTTCTGTCGGAGTTTCCACCGTCTGCGCCGAGGATACTGTTTCCAATTTTATGGCAGGACGCTCTACTTTATTTTGAACGGCAACTTTTTCTTCCGTTCCTGCCTGCCGGATTGAACCCGAATACAAGCGCATGGCAAGCCTGTAATGGAAATCCTCGTCGAGCATACGGCGCAAATCCCCGGCGATGCCTGCTGCCTTGCCCTCGTGCAGATAAACCATAGCGGGCTTCCCGTAGGGGTCTGTGTCAAGTTTCGCCATCGTATGCACGATGCGTTCCGGGTGGTGGATGAAATAGGCGTTGTCGGTCAGGGCGGTTTTCGTGTCCGTCTGTATCACGGTCATCAGCCGCTCGTCCTGCGACATTTCCTTCTTGCTGAGGTTCTTTTGCAGGACAATCAGGTCACTGCCCACCTCCGTGCCCGCGTTGTCCGTGAACAGGTTGTTGGGCAGGCGTATCGCGGATACCAGATTGGCCTGACTGAACAGCTCGTTACGCACGGAGGTCTTGGTGCTATTCAATACCCCTTGCGAGGTGATGAACGCCACGATACCGCCGTCACGCACGGCATCCAGTCCTTTGAGAAAGAAATAGTTGTGGATGGTTTTCTGGGCGGAGCGTCTGCCGAAAGAGTCGCTCCGCTGAAACTCCGCGTCGAACACGGCAATGTCACCGAACGGAATGTTGGACACCGCCAAGTCGAAATAATTGTTGAACGGTCTTTCGATTTTCTCAAAACCGCAGGTGCGCATTTTCTGGTCGGGATAGAGATGCCTCAAGATTGTACCCGTGAGCAGATCCTTCTCGAAAGCCATCACATCCGCATTGGGGCTGTGCCGCAGCATGGAATCCACGAACACGCCGACACCTGCCGACGGTTCGAGCATACGGGCGGGGCGGACGCTGTAATCTGCCAGCACGTCCGCGATGGTGTCGGTTATCTCTTTGGGGGTGTAGAAAGCGGTCAGCACGGACGCTTTCAGCGAATCCACAAACCGCTTGTACTCTGTTTCGTCCTTGCTGTTCTCACGGATAAGCCTGTGCAGCTCCACCGTCGGGGCGAACAGTTCGAGGTCGGATTTCGCCCACCGGACGGCATCCGTCAGTTCCTTTGCAGGGTTGAGGATACATTTCAGACCGCCGAAACCGCAGTACCTTTGAAGTATGGCACGCTCTTCGGTTGTCGCTGTCCTATTTTCCCTGTCAAGGATGAATGCCGTCCGTATCGCCTCGATGTTGTCCCGCAGTTTCTGTTTGCGGTTAAACGCCATATTCGTCTAAGTAAAGGACGGTTGCTCCCGTCAGCTCCGTGTAGAGCAGGTCGTAATCGGAAGACAGGGCGAAATTGTCATCCGAGAGGTCATAGACGGAGAACACGTTGCCGACAAGCGGCAGCAGTTTCAGGACAAAGGCTTCACGCTTCTCTTCCGGCACTTCATCGGCAAACTCGTTTTCCACGACTTCGCGGAGGATGGCGTAACGGGAATAATGCAGCCCGCGCAGCAGCGTGTCCATCGCCAGTTCCTGCGCACCATCGGCGGGATAGCCTTCAAGCCGTGCCCTCTCATACGTTTCGGCGGCACGGTCGGCCCGTTCCCGTATGAAAGCGGTGTCGTCAGCCTGTTCAAACTTGTTCGTGCGGAGATAGTCCAGCAGGTACAGACCGTAATAGGAAAAGTCGGTCTGACCCTCGTTTTTCTTCTTGTTGTTCATTACTTTGGATTTAGCGGATTGATAATTAACGGGATAATCGGTTGGAAAAAGGAAGAAAAAGGCACTCGGTATCCCTCCGAGTGCCACCACTAAATCCAAAGTATGAGTGTAATCCGGTATCGAAGAACAATTCATTACTCTGAACAAGTGGCAAAGTTAATACTATTTCTTCCGTCCTGAAAATTTCTTGTCCTTTTTAGCCTCCGGGAACACAAAAGTCGTGTTATATTCCCCGTCAAAGGCGACAACAGCATCGAAACTCTTGCCCTGTTTGCTCTTGAACCCTTTGAGCAGCTTGGTATGCCCTTCGGTGAGCAGGTCTTTGATTTCATCGTCGGACAGGGTGCGTCCCGCTTTCAGCCGGAACACGGGCAGTCCGCACTCCGTGTTGTCGCAGCGTACCACCTTGCCGTAGAACCGCATCCTGCCCGTGCCACACTTGGGACACGCGCAGCCGGAGTCACGGCTGCCGAAGAGCTTGTCGCACGAGATCAGTTCGGAGGTTATCTCACGTGTGTACGCCTCTATCTCCTTGCGGAAGGTGTCGTCGGACAGTTCCCCGCGCTCGATACGCGCCAGCTCCTTTTCCCATTCGCCCGTCATGGCAACATCGGCGATGCGCATCGTCTTGACGACGGAATTGAGGGCAAGTCCTTTTTCGGTGGGAACAAGCGACTTCTTGCAGCGTTCCATGTAACCGCGCTTGAAAAGCGTTTCGATGATGGAGGCGCGTGTGGCGGGAGTACCGATGCCACAGTCCTTCATCGCCTGCCGCAGTGCGTCGTCCTCAATTTCCTTGCCCGCCGTTTCCATTGCCGAGAGCAGGGTGGCTTCGGTATGCAGCGGCTTGGGTTTGGTCTTTCCTTCGGTAATGGACGAGCCTTTCGGTGTCAGCGTGTCGCCTTCCTGCCAGCCGGGGATGGTAATTTCCTCTTTTTCCTCGCCATAGACGGCACGCCATCCGGTTTGCTTCACGACGCTGCCTTTTACGGTAAACTCCACTCCGGCACATTCCGCCGTGACAGTGGTCACATCCTTGACGCATTTCTCAGAGAATGCCTCGACCATGCGCCCGGCAATCATCTGATAGATGGTATTGTCCTCTTTGGAGAGGAAGAGCGGTTTCTCACCCGTGACGAGCAGGGCATGGTGGTCTGTCACCTTGCCGTCGTCCACGCTGCGGCGTGTCGGGGCGGCTTTTGCCCGCACCTTGTCTTTCCATTCGGGCTGTGTGCCGATGAAAGCGAGCAGTTTGGGAATTTCGGCAAACACGTCTTCGGGGATGTAGCGGCTTCCCGTTCTCGGATAGGTTATCAACTTCTTTTCGTAGAGTTTCTGCGCGATTTCAAGCGTCTGTTCCGCCGTGAAGCCGTGCTTGGCGTTGGCTTCTTTCTGGAGCGTGGTCAGGTCGTAGAGCAAGGGAGTTTCCTCCGTCTTCTCCTTGCGCTCGGCTTTCGTGACAGTGGCGCAACCTGCCGCCTTTACCTTATTATATAGTTCCATCGCCGGTTCTTTCTCTTTCCATTTCTCGGAGGATGAGAATTTCACGACTTCGCCGTCGCAACCGTCCGTTGCGATATGGAGCTGCCAGAATGCTTCGGACGTAAAGCGGCGGTTCTCCCAGTAGCGTTCACATACCATAGCCAACGTTGGTGTCTGCACCCGCCCCACGGAATACGTGCCGTGTCCGGCGGCGATGGATAACGCCTGTGTGCCGTTGATGCCCACGAGCCAGTCGGATTCGCTCCGCGCTTTGGCGGCGAGGTAGAGGTTGTCGTATTTGCTGCCGTCTTCGAGTTTCCGCAGTCCCTCGCGGATAGCTTTGTCGGTGAGAGAGCTGATCCACAGGCGCACGAAAGGAGTGGTGCAACCCGTATAGTGGTAGAGGTAGCGGAAGATAAGCTCTCCCTCGCGTCCGGCATCGGTCGCCACGATGATATGTTCGCTTGTGTCGAACAGTCTTTTGATGACTTTTATCTGCGACACCACGCCGCTGTCGGGCTTGTAACCTTTCTCCGTCCTGACCTGACGGGGGACGAGCGTGAATGTGTCGGGAATAATCGGGAGGTTGTCACGGACAAATCCGCGCACGCCGTAGCCGTCGGGCATGGCAAGCTGAACGAGGTGTCCGAATGCCCATGTCACGGCATAACCGCCTCCCTCGAAATATCCTTCCTCTCTCTTTGTCGCGCCCACGATGCGGGCGATTTCACGTGCCACGGAGGGCTTTTCTGCAATGATTGTCTTCATGTCTTCTTCTTTTTTGTTGATACTTTGGATTTTATTTTGGATTCAGTGGCGGACACGGGATTACATTTTCATGCCCTTGCCCGTTTTCTTCTGCGGCTTCTCCTGCTGCTGTTGCTGGCGGGCGTCCTTCGGGTTGGTCTGACCTTTCTGCAACGGCTCTCTCAGATTCTTTGTAGCCTCGTTGGTCTTGCCATCGTTGTTCACCGCCACCTGCGTGCGGCTCTCGTTGGACGGAGCAACCTGCTGTGCATTGTCAGGGTTCGTGTCGTAGCGGTACGGGCGTCCCTTCTCCGGGTTGAACTTGATATACATCGTGGCATGGAAGCCCTGCTTGTCGGTCACGTTCTCCAGCTTCACGGCTTTACCCGCCACATAGTCGGCTTTCTGCTGGTCGGTGAAGCTCACGCCGCTCCATTTGCTGATGGGGCGGATGCTGCCGTCCTCGTTCGTCCACGTGTTGCGGCGTTGCTCCTTCTTGGTCTGTGCGGCATTTTCCCCGCCCTGCGCCTGACTTTTCGATGTGTCGCCTTTGGTTTCCTGTGTCTGTGCGGTACGGGGCGACTTGCCGGTTCCCGGCACGAACTCCACGCCGCGCTGCTCCACGTTCACTTGCAGGGTGGTGACGAACTTTCTGCCGTCGTTGCGCTCGATGAGCTTGTCGCGTACGGGCAGTCCGGCGCGGAGCATGTCCCGCTCCTGCGTGGTGATTTCCGTCTTGCCGATGCGCTCCGGGATGCGCACCCTGCTTGCCGGAATGTCCGTGATTTCATTCGTCTTGCGGTCGATGCTGATGTAGGAGGGGATGATCTCGCCCGTTTCCCTGTCCACAATGTCCACGACCCTACCGAGATTGCCCGTTTCGCGGAGGTTCTTCCGGTCATTGTCGGAGAATTTGTGTTCCTTGTACTCATCCAGCTTCTGCTCCTTGCGGATGAAGTGCGGCACGAGGCTGATGTTTCCCTCACCGTCCTTCTTGAAGGAGAGGCGGGCGTCCAGCTCGAATGATTCGCCGCCGAAGGTCGGTTTGACCTTTACCAAGTCGGACTTGCCATAGTTGAGCATCTTCGTAAGGTCGCCGGACTTTTCAAGGTTGTCCCGCTTTACGCCCCATCTGTCCTCCAGCTCCTGCCAGTTGATTTTACTCTCGTCGATGGGCTGGTAGCCACGTTTGCCCTGCATCTGTTCGGATTTGTCCTGTTGCTGTTCTTTCCGTTGTTCCATGTTCTCCTGTTTTTGAGGTTCTTGTTTCTCTGTCTGTTGTGCTGCCATCTCTTCCTGCACCTTCTTCTCATAGTCGGAGGTGTCCACCTTGTGAGGGGCGAGCAGCTCCTTGTTCGCTTCGGGGTCTTTCAGCAGTTGCTTCATCACCTCTAAGAGATTTTCAGCTTGGTCTGCCGCAATGCGGTAGAAACCGAAGCGGCTGGGTTCCTTGCACTGCCGGAAGAAGTTCTTGAAGAAGTTGTCCAGCACGTCGCCATGTCGGTCGAATTGCAGGAAACTCTGCGCGTTCTCCGCTTTTGCGGGGGTGCGCTTGGGTGTGCCGTCCGCGTTCAGCCCGGCTACCACGCTGATCTCGCCTGTCTTCTCGTCACGGACTACCAGCACGTCCTTTTCGTCTTTTTTCTTTGCCATCTGAAAAATGTTTTAATGGGTTATTTATGAAAGAAATTATGGATACGAGCCTTGTAGAAGGCTATATCTTCCTTTTTGAAGTCCTTGATATGGTTGGAAAGGAATGTCAGCACGTCCTCCTCGCTGTAATAGGTCTTCTTGCCCAGCGTCTTGTAGGGCAATGCGCCTACGCTGCGGTAGCGTTGGAGGGTGCGTTTGCTTATCTGGAGCAACATGCACAAATCCTGATTGTCGAAAAGGCGGATGCTTTCCGTGATAGTGGGCTGTTTCCCCTCAGCCTTCATCGCCAGCAGCAGTTCGTCCTGACGGTCGAGCCGTTCCATCAGCTTCTGCATCCAGCCCTCGAAGTTGTTTCGTGTGAGCAGTTCCATGACCTATGTCCTCCTTCCTTTTGGTTTGCCGCCCGTGCGCAGCGTGTGGTTGTGGAACAGGGTGTCTATTGTCCCTTCCTCGTTCCTTACTGTGTTGTCCTCCAATAGCCGCAGTATCTCGGAAAGGCGGTAGCGGCAGCTTCCGCGTACCACCACATACTCGATACGGTGGTCGGTGCGCATACGCTGCATGGTGCGCTTGCTCACGTTGAGCATCTTCGCCGCCTGTGCCGTGTCAAGCAGCTTGTCTTCGGTTTCCCGCTTCCGTTTCTTCTCGTCCCTTGCCTCGCGGATGTACCCTGCGATGTTCGCAATCTGCGCCATCATCTCCTTGTAGGCGGAACTTTCCATTGTTATCACTTTCATGTTCAGTCCTTTCTTTTTGTTTCTGCGACAAAATTCGGCAATAAACAAAAGGGGCTTTAACAACTCACTACGTGACTCACGTAAGATTTTTGCGGAAGATGGCTCCGTAACCCGGTCAAACGGCGCAACAGGCAGCCTTTCAGCGGAAAACGATACGTCTTGTATGCCGTTTCGTTACCTTTGCGGCAAACTCTAAATGACATGAATATGGAAATAGTATCTATCGAGAAAAAGACTTTCGAGATGATGGTGGCGGCATTCGGCGCACTCTCGGAGAAGGTCGCCGCCCTGAGGCGCAAAAGCGACACGGGGCGCATGGAAAGATGGCTCACGGGCGAGGAGGTCTGCGGGCAGTTGAGAATAAGCCCGCGCACGTTGCAGACGCTGCGTGACAGGCGGCTTATCGGCTACTCGCAGATAAACCGCAGGTTCTATTACAAGCCAGAGGAGGTGAAGCGGCTGATACCGCTTGTCGGCACGCTCTATCCGCACGGCAGATGATTTGATTTATTCACCCACTGAATCCGAAGTTATGATGAACGAGAACAACGATGTTTTTACGATGGAAGACGAGCCGATAGCCTCTGTGGTGCAGGATATGCGCAAAGGCTCGAAATGGCTGTCCGCATTTCTGGAAAGCTACCGTCCTCCGCTGGACGGGGAACGTTACCTGACGGACGGCGAGGTGTCGGAACTGCTCCGTGTGAGCCGGCGCACCTTGCAGGAATACCGCAACAACCGCGTGTTGCCCTTCATACTTTTGGGAGGGAAGGTGCTTTACCCGGAAACGGGGCTGCGCGGGGTACTGGAAGCGAACTACCGCAAGCCGCTGGAGTGAGGCGGTTTCATGAAAAAGTAAACGGGTGACACCTTTTGTGGTGCTACCCGTTTACTTGTCTTATGGGGTATGTGCAATCAGCAATACCCGGCTTTTCCGTTCTGTATGAACATCACGTATGTCTGCCGTTTCTCTTGTGAGAGTGCCTTTCCCACCAGCCATGTGCGGAACAGGTGGGTGTTGTAGGTATTCACCCTGAAAGCGACCGGGATGATGATTTCAAGGGCGTACACGTCCGCGTGCAGCCCGTTTTCAAGCTGCATGTAGCGGCACACCTCGTAGTCGTTCAGCACGTCCGACTTGCGGACGGCTCTGATGGCGGCGTTCACTGCCGGGACGGTCGTATGGAACAATCCGGCTATTTCGGTGGCGGTCATCCACACGTCGTTACCGGTTACGCTGACTGCCTTGTCCTCGATGATGATTGTGTCACGTTTCATGGCTTTTCTTTTTAGATGGTGCAACCTGCAAATTCCTCGACGCCGTTCAATCTTGCGGCAAGGTTCTCCATGTCCTGATTGAGCTTCTCTTTGGTTATCTTTGCGTAAATCTGCGTCGTCTTTATGCTCTTGTGTCCGAGCATGGAGCTGACCGTTTCGATGGGAACACCGTTGGAGAGGAATATCGTCGTGGCTGCCGTGTGGCGGCTCTGATGCCACGTGATATGCTTGGTGATGCCGCAACGCTTGGCGACGGCACGGATACCGGCAAGGCACGTGTTATAATGCGGAACGGGAAATATCCTGCCGTCCCCGCACAGTCCCCGGTATTTGCCGATTATGCGGTTGGCGATGTCGAGCAGGCGGATGTTGGACACCACGCCCGTTTTCTGGCGGTTGATGTTTATCCACTCGTGTTCGTCGAAGTAGGTGCGGATATTCTCTTCCGTAAGGTTGCGCATATCCGCGAACGACAGCCCCGTGAAGGCGCAGAACAGGTAGAGGTCGCGGTACAATTCCTGTTTGGCGTTTTTCAGTTTCCCCTCCATCAGCAGGCGGATCTCATCTTTGGTCAGGAAACTGCGTGTTGTTTCCTCCTTCTTGATTTCATACTCGCGGAACGGGTCGCGCGTCAGCCACTCGTTGTTGATGGCGATGAATACCATCGTCCGTAACGGGCAGACGTACAGCCACACGGTATTGGTGCAGCAGTGCTTGTCCGTGCGCAGGAACATCTCGAAGTCGGAGATGAAAGCCGGGGTAAGCTCTTTTAGGGCGATGTCCTTCACATGGTAGCGGATGTCGAGGAACTCTTGCATGTGCTTGTAAACGGTGCGGTACTTCAGCAGCGTGCCTTTGGCTTTCATGCCTGCCTCCACCTGCTTCTCGTAGTCCTCGTTGTGCTGGCGGAACACCTGCATCAGCGTGTGGTAGCGGTGTTCCAGTCCGAGAAAGGCGTTCTTCACCTTCTCCGCCGTGACGAAGTTGTCACGCTCCATGATTTCCTGATAATGCCTGTTGATGCGTACCCGCATCTTGTCAAGCATACGGTTCGTTTCGAGTGCCGCCGTGCTTCTGCCCGTGACACGTCCACCTTTGGTGTCCCACAGTTTCGGATCGACAGTCAGTTTGCAGCTGAACTGTGTCTGGCTGCCGTCCACCGTGATGCGTCCCATGACGGGAACTGTCCCGTCCTTTTTCACTACCTGACGCTTGAGGTAGTAGATTACTGAAAATGTACTCTTCATTGTCCTTAATTTTTGGGTTTCAAAATTAGTTGGTGAAGAGTCCGGTGTTGGTACGCAAAACGGGGAGGAACGGCGCAATCTTTTTCCGTAACCTGATTTTTCGCATGAGTTATGGATAACTCACTATTCCTTAGAGCCTTGTTTCGCTATTCGTACCCGTTTGTCGCATTTTCGGGCATGGTTACGAACAAGTAACGTAGCGGCGTCAGGATTTGGCTTCGGCAGGGATTGTAATGGCTTCACGGATTATCGCCACTTCAACCAAAACCCTTGTAACTCAATTCTATCACTATATCTTTCCGCATTTCACTTTTTTGTAGTAACTTTGCAGCGTTAATAAGAGAGAAAACAATAAAAGATGTTCAACCGCTTTCCGAAACGCGGAAAGCAAAAAAGAAGACGATTATGAAAAAGAATGCAAATGAAATTTTTATGTTACAGTACCGTATCAAACGCTATCAGGCAATGGGTAACGGAACTATGTGCCAAACTTTAAACGGCAAACTGCAAAAACTGCTTGCAAAGCAAGCTACCATGACCATGTAAATTACACCTTTAAATAAAATGAACGGGGGCGGGAAATTTTCATTTCCTGCCCTCTTCTTTTACAAGCCTCCTGCCTATACGGGATAATAGGATGTTATGATTCTACAATATCTTTCCCGAAAGGTGCCAACGCCAAAGCGGCAAGTTTGAAATGTTGCATCCCGAAAGGAATACCGATGACGGTGATACACAGCAATACGCCGAAGCCCAAATGCGAAAGGCAAATCCATATTCCTCCCAGAAAAATCCATAACACATTCATCAGTATGTACAGACAGCCTCCCGAACGCTCTCCGCTGCGCACCTCTTTGCCGAAAGGCCACAGGGCAAGCCCCGCCATCTTCATTGTTTGCATACCGAAAGGAATGCCGACGATTGTAATCATCATCAGCAAACTGGCAATCATATACTCCACGGCAGTTAGTATGCCGCCAAACACCAGCCATAAAACATTCATCAGACAACCCATTGCATTACATTTTTACGTTCTACATTGCAAAGATACCATTCTTTTGGTCTTAAGCGGATAATAAGAATTTATTTATATCAGGAACGTGCCTTTTATTCATCAAATTCCCAGTCACTAAATTCAAAACTCAACTGCTCCCAAACACCTTTTTCATCACTTTCTTCACGAGGGTTGGATACGGAAAGGCCTATCAGACGGATAGGATGGTGTTCGTAATCAACCTCCCTCAACAGTTGTTTCGCCAACGGCAGGATCACATCAAGTGCCGTCAACTCCCTGGACTGCGTAACGCTGCGGGTTATCTGGCTGAAATCGTGAAACTTGATTTTCAGCGTCAGCGTATTCCCCCGGAAGTTCTTATGTTCCAGACGGGTTACCAGTTCCACCGCAGTATGATACAACTCGATAATGACCGACGACCGCCGGTTGATATCCTTCTCCAAAGTATGTTCACACCCCACAGACTTACGAATGCGCACCGCTTCTACAGGACGAAGATCTATCCCGCGCGCAAAATCATAATAGATGTTCCCCACCTTACCAAACTCGCGCAACAGCATCGCTTGCGAACAGGCACGCAGTTGCCCGCCGGTATGTATCCCCAAAACATGCATCTTCCTTGCCGTCACCGGACCCACTCCCCAAAAACTCTCTATCGGCAGATGTGCTATAAAATCCAAAGCCTGGTCGGGATGAATGGTACACAAACCGTCGGGCTTACGGTAATCGGATGCTATTTTGGCAAGAAACTTATTGTAGGAAACTCCGGCAGAGGCCACCAGACTCAGCCGCTCGCGCACTTTCCGTTTTATTTCTCTGGCTATATCCACAGCCAGAAGAATACCCGGCTTATTTTCCGTCACATCCAGAAACGCCTCATCCAAAGAGATAGGTTCTATGACATCCGTATATTCATGGAATATCTCATGAATTTGACGGGACACCGATTTATAGACGTCCATACGCCCCGGAATAAAAATAAGCTGCGGACACAGCCGTTTTGCCTTCTGTGATGACATTGCCGAACGCACCCCGAACCGACGGGCTTCATAGCTGGCGGCAGCCACCACACCACGCTCTTCCGCATGCCCCACCGCTACGGGTTTGCCACGCAGTTCCGGATTGTCGCGCTGTTCTACGGAAGCATAGAAAGCGTCCATATCAATATGTATAATCTTACGTTCGGTCATAACCTTGCCAACTACCGATACAAAGATACACTAATTTTTGTTCATTCGCAGTATGCGCCGGTAGACATAAGCAAAAGTGGGAATGAGGAATAAATCTGCAAAAATCCAGGCAGTCGGGTCACCGAAGCAAACAGCGATATAGCCGAACGCCGGAACTGCCAGCAAACTGATCAGGATACGGGCTATCATTTCGGAAACACCCGAAAGCATAGCCAGATTAGTATAACCTACTCCCTGAATTGTATAACGCAAAATACAAAGCAAACCAAGTATCGGGAAGAAAGAGACAGATATATGC